>SKSE01000110.1 GCA_007118135.1 Bacteroidales bacterium
CTGGCACTGGAATACATGAAATCACATGCCGTGCAACTTGACATCAAACCTGATATTTTTGACAAATGGAATGTGCATATTCACGTTCCTGAAGGTGCTACACCAAAAGATGGACCGTCGGCCGGAATTACTATGTTCACTGCTTTGGTATCGGCATTTACACAACGCAAGGTAAAACCCGGAGTTGCCATGACAGGTGAAATTACCCTCAGGGGCAAAGTAACTCCTGTTGGCGGCATTAAGGAAAAGATCCTTGCTGCCCGCAGAGCCAACATGGCTGATGTGATTCTTTCATCTGAAAACAAAAAGGATGTAGATGACATTAAACCGATTTACATAAAAGGTCTGAATTTCCATTATATCAAGGATATGATAGATGTGGTTGATCTGGCCCTGGAAAATGAGAAAGTTTCCAAACCCATAGAATTTACTGCTTAAGCATTTTGACTTGCCTACAGCAAATCATTATTGCCGGAGGTTAAGAAAGTAGTAAGTCCAGGCACCACAAAAAAAGGAGAAAAACTAAGCTGTTTTTCTCCTTTTTTCATTTGGGATATGTTTTAATTTCTGGCAATGGAAAGCATTACCTTTTTCCCTTTGATAGTATTCCTTTTCATCCCTTTCAAAACTTTTCTTACGTGCGATTCAGATATTTCGAAGTAGCTGAAATGGTCAAACATGTCAATTACGCCAATTTCTCTTCCGCTGATTTTGCACTCACCGGTAAGCGCACCAACAATATCGCCGGGCTTTACTTTGTCTTTTCTTCCCAAAGCAAGATGCATTCTTACTTTTTGTGTCTTCTGAGAGGCATGATCGTCAGATCTGTTGTAACCGTTTGATCTTTCATTTTGCCTTTCTTTTGGTCTTTCTCTATGCCTTTCAGGTTTTACAAATGCTTGCTTTTCAACATTTAAATCAATTCCATCCTGATCAAACCGGCTCTTGAGCAAACATGCAGCAAGCAGATGAGCATCAAAGCCTTTCTGGTACATATCATGCAGGACTTTCTCGTAATCTTTCAGATTATTGTCGCTGGCAATCTGCATCAATTGATCTTCAATTCGCCTGATCCTTGCCTGGGTTATCTCATAAGCGTCAGGAACATTGGATTTTATAATGTTTGATTTTATGAACTTTTCCAGTTGGAGAATTTTCCGGTCATCTCTTCTTGACTCGGCAAAGCTGTACGCTTTTCCGGCTTTTCCTGCACGTCCTGTCCGACCTATTCTGTGTACATAGTATTCTTCATCATGGGGCAGGTCATAATTAAAAACGGCATCCACATTGTTGATATCCAAACCACGGGCTGCCACATCGGTAGCAACCAGCATATTGATCTCTGCTTTTCTGAAACGGTTCATTACCTTGTTTCTGAGGTTCTGGTTCATATCGCCGTGCAAAGCTTCAGCTTTATGACCCATCTGGCACATTTCTTCGGTTATTTTATCAACCATTGCTTTGGTATTGCAAAATACCAGCGATAAATTGAGATCGTTGAGCTGTACAAGATTTGAAATGATCTTACCTTTCTTTACACCGCGTGTTTCGAAATAAAACTGCTCTATGGTTGATGCGGCCACGTTGTTGCCCATAACTTTTATCAATTCCGGATCTTTCAGAAAATTCCGGCTGATATCCATAATCGGTTTCGACATAGTTGCAGAAAACATTACCGTTTGTTTGTCGGTTGGGGTGCCCTGCAGGATCGTCTCGATATCTTCCCTGAAACCCATATTGAGCATTTCGTCAGCTTCATCGAGCACCACAATCTGCAGATCATGCAGCTTAAGGGTTCCTCTTCTGAGGTGGTCCATAACACGACCGGGTGTGCCTGCAACAATATTTGCTCCTCTTTTCAGACCGGAGACTTGTCTTTGCATGGAGTCGCCACCATAAATTGAAAGCACATTCATGCCTTTTTTGTAACGCGACATCTTTTCAAGTTCTCCGGCTATTTGCACGCATAGCTCGCGTGTGGGGGAGAGGATTAGTGCCTGAACACTCTTATTATTGGGGTCGATCATTTCAAGTATGGGTAATCCGAAGGCGGCTGTTTTTCCGGTTCCGGTTTGTGCCTGCCCTATAAGGTCAAATCCTTTCATCATTACAGGAATAGACCCTGACTGAATGGGGGTTGCGTTTTCATAACCCATTTCAGTTATTGCACTCAAAACTTCATCACTCAGATCAAGCTCTGAGAAGCTAATTGTATTTTCCATTAAAATATTTATTGTTATTGTTTGGTCACCCGGGGAAATCTTTAATAATGACCACTGGTGGGTATATTTTATCAATTTTAAAAAGCCGTGCAAAGGTACGATAATTTATTGAATAACATGCAGTCAACAAAAAAAAGACCCGGATTTCTCTTTCTACTTCAATTTTGATAAAATTATTTTAAAAATACCATTTTGAAATAATTTCCGGTTACAGCAGATAATCCACCGCAAATTCCACCAATCAGGGCAGTCAGGAGTACTACCAACAAGCCATGTGGAAGAGAAAATAAATCAGCCAGCCTTTCGGCCAGTAATCCTTCATTTACAATATAGATATAAAGTGAAACAGCTGACCACAGGGCAAAAATGCCCAAGAATCCGTTAAGGAAAGCTTTCCCCGGTTTTTGAATAAACAAGGCACCGGCGATGAATCCTGCAATTGCAATGCTCCACCAGGGCAGGAATAATTGTAAAATCAGTGCCATCAAGGCTGTCAATACCCATTTCATCTGTATATAATTTTATTAAAGTTGTCAGATGGAGCTCGCCAACAATAAGCTGACTGTAAATATTACCATCTGTGTATTATAATCATCCGAGTGTGTGTCAATAGTATTTTCATGGCTCGGTTCATGTGCTTCTACTTTGATTTGATTCGTATGATAGTTTCATTCTCGGCTGCGGCTTCTTCAAATGTATCATAAAGCCGCAGTTGGTAATAGTTTCCTTCTGCCCAGTCATTTGTAAATGCGTTATAACCTTTTGTTGCAGGATTTGCTGCCTGTCCTCCTGGGTATATCCCCCATGCTTTAGCAGGTTCCGACATTTCAGCAACCATACGCCACGATGGCCCATAAGAATTCCTGATAGCATTTGGGGAGAGCGAACTGCCATCTACCTTCATTCTTTTGGTTCCAAGTGATGGAATATTCAGCGTGTGTGATAAAAATGGTCCGTTGAAATGCCACCAGTGCCAGTTTTCTCCCGGAGGTCCGTTCTCTTTTGAAAGTTTGTTGATTACCCGGTTTAAACTTATTGTTAGTATTTCGGATGATTTTGGAAAATGACCGGCCAGACTTTTATATACCCCCACCGGACCTTTGTGATTCAGCACCTGGAAGCTTATGTCGAGGTTAGGAGTTGAGTGCGGGAGTTCTTTAAATGTTTCCAATAAAGGCTTCCAGAGTTCTCTTCTTATCTCATCTCTCCATTGAATAAAAACAGTAGGCGCAATTAAAGAAGCTTCGTTTTGCCTGTTCCATTGTCTGAGTGTGTCAAGAATA
>SKSE01000111.1 GCA_007118135.1 Bacteroidales bacterium
AGACTCATTGTTTTCTGCACTCATTAGACCGGTTTACGGTTTCCGCCATTTCAGCGGTGGCAACCAGGATTTCTGGGCCACTTACGGTGGGGCGGAAGCCATTACCTACATCGGAGGCAACTGGTCGGTTTATGCCAGTCTGCGCGACAATTACCAGTCGGGCCAGCGCCTGGCCCAGCCCACATGGCTTACGCAGGAACAGGGGGGTGTATACAAAGGTCAGACCGGTGGCGGTGGCGGTGGTGAGTTCAGTGAGATGCGGGGAGGTATTACTTATCAATGGAACTGGGGGACTTTGGGGTTTATCAAGGATCATGTTCAATGGGGCGATCATCAGAACGGCAGCAATATACTCTCGGGCCGCACACCCTCTTTCCCCATGATCAAGCTCCATATGAGCCCTGCCAGATGGATAGAATTGAATTACTTCCATGGCTGGCTGGTATCGGAAGCCATTGACAGTGTGAATTCCTATTTCCATGAGAACGGTTTTCCGCGCACCACACACCGCAGAAGTTACATTGCTGCAAACATGTTTACCATCAAGCCCTTTGAACGCCTCCACCTTTCATTCGGAAACTCCATCGTTTACGGTGATATGGATGTGCAGCCGGGCTATCTGATACCCTTTTTCTTTTACAAATCGGTGGTACATACCATACATCGCGGTACTTCCTATCAGAACAGCGCCATGTATATCAATGTAAGCTCCCGGCAGATCAGGCATCTGCATCTGTATGCCACTTATTTTGTGGATGAGTTTTCCATACGACGTGTAACCGACCCTGAACGTCATAATTTCACAGGCTTCAAGGGTGGTTTTTCACTTACCGACTGGCCACTGCGCAATGTGTTCGTGGGGGCGGAATATACTTTCACCAATCCCATTACTTATCTGCATGATCAGGCTACAACACAGTTTCGCTCAAACCGTTACAACTTGGGTCATTATCTTGAGGACAATGCCGAAGAGTTTTTCGCACAAATAAGAATTTATCCCGGCAGTACCTTCCGTTTGGGGGCTTCCTGGACTTACGCCCGCAAAGGCAATCACTATGAGTACATCCGCGGCCGGCGCGACCCCCGCATTGACCAGATGCCCGTGCTGGAAGACATCACCTGGACCAAAAACCAGCTGGCCTTGGACGCCACAGTATTTCCGCTGCCCAATCTAAGGGTATTTGCACGCTACACCCTGTCAGATGTGCAGGGTTATGAAGCCGATGGCGAAAGTGCGCAGTATTATCTGAACCTGTTTTCACCATCCTATCTGCATGGCAAAAACAACATCCTGGAGCTGGGGTTCGGCATGGGATTTTAACAACTTATACAGGCCCATGAAACATCTGGTCTCCGTTCTCTCCAAACCCCATACTACAACCGAGCCAAAGGCGAGCACAGCGAAGCTAAACCCTATACCCGTATCATCCAAAAAATAGTTATTACCCTGCAGCCCGTAAAACTCTTCCCGCAGGAATGGGACAGGTCCCTGCTCTTAGGAAAGGTACGAAGATGGATCAAGAAAAGCTTAAAACAGGCACCCCGCCAGAATCATTTATACCAGCCTTAGGTGGTTCCCGGTTATAATAAAAAATTAATGTTTATCGTACCCGGTTACATTTTATTTTGGCATTAATTGTATTATATTACAATTTTATTGTCAATTTTGTGTGAACAGATACAATATCAGGAAAAAATGGATGCCCTATTTGAACAAAGCCAGAAAACCATTAACCGGGTAAATATGAAGTTCCAAAGAAGTCTTTACCACCATATAGACTGGAACTGCCGCCTGATTGAAATCAATGGTGCCCGGGGAGTGGGGAAAACCACAATGTTATTGCAACGTGCCAAAGAATCAGGCCATGGAGACCCCGGGAGTGTTCTTTATCTTTCTCTTGATGATCCCTATTTTTACACCCACAGCATTATTGACACTGCCGATTATTTTTTGAAATATGGGGGCATTTACCTGTTTCTGGATGAAGTACATAAATATCCTTCCAAACTAAAGGGTTATGACTGGTCTGCTGAATTAAAAGTGATATATGACAGGTACCCGGATTTAAAAATCGTTTACTCAGGGTCTTCTGTGCTGCAGTTATTTAAAGGTCATGGCGATCTGAGCCGGGGAAAATGCGGCTATAACTTACCGGGCTTATCTTTCCGGGAATATGTAAACTGGATAAAAGATAAGGATTTGCCCGCAATTACACTTGAAGAAATACTTGATAATCATCAGAAAATAGCGGGTGATATAAGTTTGGGAATAAAAATCCTTCCGCTGTACGATAGTTATATCAGGCATGGGTATTACCCCTTTTATCACGAAGCACCTGATCAGTATTGTGCCCGTCTGAAGGATACCATAAATGTAATTCTGGAACAGGACCTGCAGGCAGTGGCACCCTATGCATCAGAAAATCATTATAAGTTGAAAAAACTACTTGGCGTGATCAGTGATTCTGTTCCAATCACCCCCAATTTAACAAAATTGCGGTCTGAGCTTTTCATTGCCGATCATCGCACATTGTTGAATTATCTCGATGCACTTGAAAAAGCAGAGCTTTTAACCACATTGGAAAAACATGCCAGGGGGATGAAAAAGCTCCATAAACCATCTAAGATTTATCTCAATAATACCAACCTTTTGTTTTGCATGTATTATGACAAACCCAATGAAGGAAACATAAGAGAAACGTTCTTTTTTAACCAGGTTCGGAATTTGCATAACGTAAATTATCCTGCGAAAGGAGATTTCTTAATAGATTCAAAGTACGTTTTTGAAATTGGAGGAAAGAACAAATCCAACCTTCAGTTGCAGAATATTCCGGATTCCTATCGTGCTATTGCTAACATTGAAACGGGTTTCGGAAATAAAATTCCGTTGTGGTTATTTGGTTTTTTATACTGATTTATATTCCCGGTAACTATAAAAGTGAGCGGAGCGTAAAAATGATCTATTTTTACAACTGGAAAATCACATTAGTGCCAATCTATGCCTGACTTCACCATCAAAACATACAAAACACTGCTGCAAACCTTGAAAGATGCAGGATACCGTTTCATTACCTTTGAGAAGTACATGAAAGAAAAAAATCCGAATTTCGAAATTAATAACCCATTACCCATCACCCGTCACCCATTACCAACCATCATCCTTCGCCACGACGTCGACCTTTTACCCCAAAACTCCCTGGCCTTCGCCCGCATTCAACATGAAATGGGTATTGTGGGAAGTTATTATTTCCGGGCGGTTCCCGAGAGCTGGGATGAAGAGATCATTAAAGAAATTCACAACCTGGGGCATGAAGTGGGGTATCATTATGAGGATATGGACCTTATAGCAAGGAAAATGGAAAATAGAAAATGGAAAATGGAAGAAACTGCAGAGACGCAGAGACGCAGAGATGATTTTAAGGAAATAAAAGAAAAAGAGAAAACGAAAACGGAGCAGAGTCACTCCAATGAAAAATCCGGTCTCCAATCTCCCCATACCCCATA
>SKSE01000126.1 GCA_007118135.1 Bacteroidales bacterium
AAATTTACAGGTATAAACATTAACTTTAGTTGAGCTGTTTAATTGTGTAAACTAAATGATTAACAATGGTAAACAGGATTCAGGAAATCATCAAAAGGTATGATTTGTCGCCATCTAAACTGGCTGACACATTGGAAGTACCCAGGTCGACCATATCACATATATTATCAGAAAGAAATAAACCCAGCCTTGAATTTATTCAAAAGGTAATTGATAGATTTCCTGAAATCAGTTTAAACTGGTTATTAAAAGGGGAAGGAAATATTTTTGGAAAAGAACGCGATTTGTTTTCTGATATATATGAAAATGAAAAAACTGAACCAGAAAAAGATTCTTCATTAAGTTTCCCTGCTGAGAGTTCTTCAGAAAGCACAAGAGTAAAGGATGAAGATTTTCCTGCTTACCACGGAAAGGAAAAAATTGAAGAAGATATCGCTATAGATACCGTAAATACTGAGAAAGAGAACAAAAAAAACAGATTATCAGATAAGGAAAAAATAGTTAAAATAATTGTACTCTATGAAAATGGTACTTTTGATGAGTTTAATCCTGCATGATCAATCTGCTTTCTTAATAAAAGTCAGGTTAATACCTTTCTAACAGGCTAAAGAAGAAATCTGCTTCTATTTTGGCATTTTCATCAGAATCTGAACCATGAACTGCATTTTCTTTGGTACTTTGTCCAAATAACCTGCGAATAGTTCCTTCGTCAGCTTTTGATGGGTCTGTTGCTCCAATTAGCTTACGAAAATCTTCCACTGCATCATCTTTTTCCAGAATTGCAGCTACAATCGGACCATTTGACATAAACTCAGTTAGAGGTTTATAGAAATCATGTTCTTCATGAATTTTATAAAATTCCTGTGCTTGTTTCAGACTTAATCTCATGAGTTTCATACCCGATATCCTAAAGCCCGCTTCAATTATCTTTGCTAAAATGTTTCCAAGATTGCCATTTTCAATTGCATGAGGTTTAATCATCGTAAGTGTTATTCGTCCTGCCATAATCTGCTTGTTTTTTTATGATTTTATACTAACTGCGAGTTTTTGTTCCTGCCGGATAAAAAATGATAAATATTCTATAAAAATAATTAATTTCATTGAGTTGATGCACATTACAGGATTTTTTTACCCTTTTGTTTTTAATTTTGTCATATATTTGATGCAAACACTCTATAATGAGTGTGTAAAAAATCACTTACTTTGATTAATTAAAACTGATATTTTGAACAAAACGCTTATTGAGCCTGTAAAGAAACTGTTGTCAGATAAATCAAAGAAAATCTTAATTGTAAGTCATGTTAATCCGGATGGTGATGCCATTGGTTCATCACTTGCACTATTTCACTTCTTAAAGAAGACAGGTTTTGAAAATACTGTTTCCATTTCTCCCAATGCTTTTCCTTCATTTTTACAATGGTTACCTGGCAGTGAAGAAATCATACTAGGTAATAAACAATCGGCTTTAAGCAGCGAAAAAATTAAAGAAGCTGACCTGATATTTTGCCTTGACTTTAATGATGTGGAAAGAACAGAAGATTTGGCTAACCGACTCAGGAAAGCCAGGGGTATAAAAATTCTTATCGATCATCATCCTGACCCCAAGCCGCATTTCGATCATGTTATATCGCAAGTATCGGCATCATCTACATCTGAAATGATTTACGAGTTTATTGTCGGGATGGAATCAGAAAGTATTATAGATAAAATAATTGCTGAATGTTTGTATGCAGGTATTGTTACTGACACCGGTTCTTTCAGCTACGGTTGTAATAATCCGCGTACTTACGAAATTGTTGCAAACCTGATATCACTGGGTATTGATGGCGAAAATATACACCGTCTTATTTATGATACATATTCAGAGCATCGTATGCGCTTGCTTGGCCTTTGCCTGAGTAGTAACCTGGTTGTTATGCATGAGCATAGTACTGCTTATATTTTTCTTTCAGCATCTGATCTTAAAAAGTTCAACTACCAGGAAGGAGATACAGAAGGTGTTGTAAATTATGGCTTAAGCATTAAGGGTATAAGATTGTCTGCCATATTTATTGAGAGAAAAGAAAATATCAAAATATCTTTCCGCTCAGAAGGAAATTTGAATGTAAATAACCTTGCCCGGGATTATTTTAATGGTGGTGGGCACAAAAATGCTGCCGGTGGTAACTTTAAAGACACTCTTGAAAACACAATCAGATATTTTGAAAGTACAATCAAAAATTTGAGCAGGGAAGAGTTTAGAGCATTAGAGGGTTAATAAGATAATGCTTAACTTTGCGCTTAAAATTTTTTTGATAGATTCATTATGATGAAAATAACTCTGTTACTTGTTATTTCTGCTTTTTTGTTACTTTCATGTGGTTCTCAATCGAATGAAAACAGACAACCTGAAAGGCAGGAACTACGTGAAAGCCTTCTGGGAGCCAATGTTATGCTTATCGATGCAGAGGATCAGGAAATACGGGATTTTATTGACCGCCACGGATGGGAAATGAAGGCAACTGGTTCAGGGTTAAGATACATGATTTACGAAAAAGGAACAGGACCTAAAGCTGAAAAAGACCGTATTGCGCATTTACATTATACAATGAGCCTGATTACCGGCGATTTAATTTACTCTTCGGAAGATGATGGAATACGACAGTTCCGTATAGGCAGAGGTGGTGTAGAAAGCGGGCTTGAAGAAGGAATCTTATTGCTCAGGGTAGGCGACAGGGCAAGATTTATATTACCTTCACACCTTGCTCACGGAGTACCTGGTGATGGCGTAAAAATACCCAAAAGAGCTACAATAATATATGATATTGAATTAGTTGATATAACCAGTAAATAAAATCCAAACAATCCTTTTAAAATGTTTTCTATGAAAAAGACAATGTATTTAATCATTCCTGTAATGGTTTTATTTTTTACCGCATGTGGTGGTTCACCAGAATTTAAAAAAACTGACAGCGGACTCCATTATATAGTACATAAAAGTAACCGGGGGGCCAAAGCTGTAATTGACAATATAGTTAAAATGGATGTTGCTTATCGCTATCCGGCTGACTCAGTTTTCTTTTCCAGTGTCAATTTTGGAGAACCCATGTATATTCAGGTTATTCCATCAGACTATTCAGGGGATATCTACGAAGGACTCCGGATGTTGGCAAAAGGTGATAGTGTAACTTTTAAGCTTGATGCAATGAACTTCTTTACCGTAACCCAGCGAATGCCAATGGTGCCTGACTTTATTCATCAGGATGACAGTGTATATGTTGATATTGTGTTACATGAAATTTTTACACAGGATGAATTCCAGGCTTACCAGGATAATAAAATGCAAGATATGATAAATGAGCAAGAAATAGCCAGACACGAAGAAGAGGGTTTAAGAGAAAGATATCTCCTTGAAAACAATATTACAGTTGAACCTGAGGAAAGTGGGCTTATCATTATAGTAAAAGAAGAAGGCAGTGGACCCAAACCACAAAGTGGACAGAATGTTAAGGTTCATTATACCGGCACTATGCTTGATGGCACAAAGTTCGATTCCTCGGTTGACAGAGGCCAGCCTTTTACTTTCAGGTTGGGCGCAGGACAGGTTATCAGAGGCTGGGATGAAGGGGTTTCAAAACTAAATATCGGATCAAAAGCCAAACTTATAATCCCTTCTTATCTTGCGTATGGCGAACAGCAAAGAGGGCCTGTAATTAAACCCTTTTCAACACTCATATTTGAAATTGAAGTAATTGATGCCAACTGATAATCCGTTCAGTTTCTTATTATTTAAGGTCTGGTCGGCTATTTTTTCATAATTAACCAAGTCATGAAAAGAATAAAGCCCAATTTAGTTGTTCTGGTTGTTACTGTTATGGCCTTGTTTGCTGCATGTTCTTTGCCGCAACGGGTTACTCAACCTGTTTATAGAACAGACCCATCGGGCATACAATATATAGTAACGCAAGAGGGTGATGGAAACAGACCCCTTACAAACGATATAGTATTTGTCCATTACAGGCTTTTGCTGGAAGACAGTACCCTTATTGATAATAGTTATGATCGTGGTGAACCCGTTTCATTCAAAATGGGTGCCGGTCAGGTTATTGAAGGTTGGGAAAAAGGAATAGGGCTTTTAAATGAAGGTGATAAAGCAATCATTATTGTTCCCCCGAACCTGGCATATGGTGAAAGGGCAGTTGGAGATATTCCCGCCAATTCAAAACTTATTTTTGATGTAGAAGTCGTAAAAATTGACCCTGCCCCCAGGGCGTTAGATATACCTTCAGGCACAGATATTATTACAACAACAAGCGGTCTAAAATATGCAGTAGTCGAGCAGGGCGATGGTATGATGCTTATACCCGGAATGAGAGTCAGAATTCATTATAATGGTTTTTTTGAAGATGATATGACCATCTTTGATTCTTCTTTTCAACGTAATGAGCCCATTGATTTCACACTAGGCAAAGGTATGGTCATCAGGGGATGGGAGGAAGGAATTTCAAAACTCAGGGTTGGTGACAGGGCCCGGCTGTGGGTACCTTATGATTTAGCCTATGGTGAGCAGGGGCGGGGACCCATTCCGCCGGCAACAAACTTAATATTCGATGTAGAAGTTATTGATGCCGAAGAAGTTAAAAGGCCCGAGCCTTTTGATGTTGCCGGGAAAGATACAATTGAAACAGAAACAGGACTGAAATATATCATAGTTAATGAAGGATATGGAGATTATCCTGAAGAAGGGCAGGCGGTTGCGGTTCATTATACCGGTTTTTTAATGAATGGAAATATTTTTGACTCATCTGTTGAAAGAGGCCAGCCTTTTAGATTTCTTCTGGGAAGAAGACAAGTTATAGCTGGTTGGGATGAAGGAGTTTCTTTAATGAAGCAAGGCAGCCGCTTCCGTTTCATTATACCCCCTGAACTGGCATATGGTGAACGTGCAATGGGGCCTATTCCATCCAATGCCACACTTATTTTTGATGTTGAATTACTTAGTGTTGAATAAAAACGAAATCTGAAAAATGACAATTTTACAAGTTACCTGGGAAGTAAGTCCTGAGATTTTCTCACTGGGACCATTAACCGTTAGATGGTATGGTTTATTCTGGGCTCTTTCATTTTACCTGGGATATGAAATTATGCGCAGGATCTTTAAACGCGAAAATATAGGTCAGAAAGAGCTTGACAGCCTTCTGATACATATAGCCATCGGAAGTATTGTGGGAGCCAGACTTGGACATTGTTTCTTTTACGATTTTGAGTATTATATAGCAAACCCCATTGAAGTACTGTACATCTGGCAAGGTGGACTTGCAAGCCACGGCGGAGCAATAGGAATTATCATTGCCATGCTGCGTTACTACAAGAAGTTTCCCGAAATTCGGTTTCTATGGACAGTCGACAGGTTACTTATTGTTGTTGCACTGGCTGCATTTTTTATTAGAATGGGTAACCTGATGAACCATGAAATATATGGCTATGTTACCGAACGTCCATGGGGATTTAAGTTTATAGATAATGTTTCAATGTGGCTAAGGGGTGCCGATCCGATATTTACTGAGCCCAGACATCCTACCGCTATTTATGAAGGCGCAGGTTATATCTTTATTTTTGCCAGCATGATGTGGATGTATTTTAAAAGAATGCACAAACTATACGAAGGTTTCCTTACAGGGTATTTTCTTATCACATTATTTGTTTGGCGGTTTGTTGTGGAGTATGTGAAGGAAGTGCAATCACCATTTGAAGAAAATCTTATCATAAACATGGGCCAGATACTGAGTATTCCAATGATATTGCTTGGAATTGGTGTACTGGTATATACCTATCGTAACAAGAAGCCTGCTATAAAAGTAGAGCAAAAATAAATATTCATTTTTTTCAATAATTCCGGACTAACAACCTGGGATTATTTAATATATGAGAAAGATGGCCGGTCGCTTATTCAGGTCAGGAAGATTCTTTTTCCAGGATTCTATGCTAAGTGTTCTTATGAATTCCTCTTCGGTTGTAAGATCACAGGCTATGCATAATTGAGTATCTGCCCCGGAATTTTTGATTATATCATCAAGCAATGCATTGTTTCTGTATGGTGTTTCCATGAAAATCTGGGTGCGGTCGTTTCTTATGGCATCCAGCTCAATCTCTCTGATCTTTCTGATACGTTGGTTTTTCTCAATGGGAAGATATCCGTGAAAAACAAAACTCTGACCATTAAATCCTGAAGCAATCAGGGCAAGCAATATGGAGCTGGGTCCCACAAGAGGAACCACTGTTATATTATTACTATGGGCATGTTTTACAACCTGCTGTCCGGGATCGGCTATGCAGGGACTGCCGGCTTCCGAAAGTAAGCCAATATTATTGCCATTTATTGCATTTTTAAGAAACCCCGGAATTTCTTCTGCATGCGTTTGTTTGTCAAGGATATGAAATTTTACTGAATCAAAATCTTTTGCGTATCCCATGGCTCTGAGCGAACGGCGGGCAGTACGAACATTTTCCACAATAAACTCATCCAGTTGATTTATTTCACGGGAATTTCCTGCGGGTATCTCTTTGTCAACAAAACCGGAGCCGAGACTTACGGGAATCAGAATTAATTTTCCCGTTATGGTTGGATTGCTTTTACTTAATTGAGATGTTTTCATTGATTCGATTCAGGTTAATAAAAACCATTACAGATTAGTGATGGAATCTTTTCTCCATCCATGGAATCCGGCGAAGATCAGTATTTCCGCCTGATAAAATGATACCAGTCTTTTTGTTTTTGAACTTCTCAGGGTTTTCCATAAGGGCAGCCAGTGGAACTGCTGCTGAAGGTTCTATTAAAATCTTCATTCGTTCCCACACCAAAAACATTGCATCTATGATTCCTTCTTCTGTAGCTGTAATGATATCATCTGCATGTTCCATTATAATGGGATAGGTTTTGGAACCAAGAGAAGTTTTTAGGCCATCGGCAATGGTCTGTGGTGATTCAGAGGGAATAAACCTTTTTTCTCTGAACGATTTCCAGGCATCATTAGCCATTTGGGGTTCTGCTCCGATTACCCTGGTCCTTTTTGAAAAATATTTTGCTGTAAGAATGGTACCACTTAGAAGTCCACCGCCCCCAACAGGTGCAATTATATAATCAGGCTCTTCATCCATTTGTTGCAGCATCTCAAAAAAGCATCCTGCCTGTCCGCGAATGATATGATAGTTATTATAAGGGTGTATAAAAGAAGAACCTGTGTCATTACGAACTTCTTCAAGTGTAGATTCGCGGGCTTCGAGCGTTGGCATGCAGAAGGTGATATGGCCGCCATAATCTTTTACTGCATTGACTTTTACTTCAGGTGCATTCTCAGGCATTACAATAAATGCTTTTATTCCCCTGATTTTTGCTGCCAAAGCAAGAGCCTGTGCATGATTACCTGATGAGTGAGTACAAACACCTCTTGCAGCCTGCTCGTCAGAAATATGCAATAAAGCGCTGCTGGCACCTCTGAATTTAAAAGCTCCTGCCTTCTGAAAATTTTCACATTTAAAAAAAAGTTTTGAACCAGTGTTCCTGTTGAGGGTTTCTGAAGTAAACACCGGTGTTTGCTTTACAATACCGGCAAGTTTTTGCCAGGTCGTTCTGATGCTTTCTGAATCGGGTAGGCAGGAATTTGAAGGTGAAGTCATATGAACTCTTATATGGTTAACTACCACTGGCAATTTCCTGTGCAATTACCTCACAGGCATCGTCGAGCATTTTATACACTTTGTCAAAGCCATCCTTACCACCATAATAGGGGTCAGGTACATCTCTGTTTTCTCCGGGGCTGGTTTTATTAAGAATCATTTCAATTTTGGCAGAATCACTTCCATTTCTTGCTTTGGCTGCTAGATCGGAAAAATTATAACGGTCCATGGCAAGTATTTTATCGAAACGGTCAAAATCGCTTGTTTGAAATTTTCGTGCACGCTGGTCTGATAAATCTATTCCATTTTTAAAAGCAACCTCCATTGAACGTGAATCGGGCATTTCGCCTACATGATAAGCCGCTGTTCCTGCAGAGTCCACTTCAATATCGATATTATACTTTTTTGCTTTGGCTTTCATTATACCTTCTGCAAGAGGCGATCTGCATATATTACCTAAACAAACCATTAATAGTCTCATCGTAATGAATTTATTTATTAAACAGTAAAAAATATGTTGGTCAATAATAAGAAAACCCGGAAACATAAGATATGTTGATCCGGGATTTCATATTTACTTTACAATAATAATTAAACTTTAATCTTGATAATATTATCAATTTCATCAAAATGTTTTTTAAACGAACGATCGGTGTCGTAAAGATTTCTTACCGTTTTGCAGGCATGTAGTACGGTAGCATGGTCCTTTTTACCCAGTTTGCTTCCTATGGCTGCAAGAGAGTTTTTTGTGTAGGATTTCGAAAAAAACATGGCAAGCTGACGTGCCTGTACAATTTCTCTTTTGCGGGTATTGGAATTAATTTTTTCGATTGAAATATCAAAATATTCTCCCACAACTTTTTGAATATACTCAATGGTAATTTCCCTGGGTGTACTTTTAACAAACTTCTGAATAATGCTGTTGGCAAGTTCTAGTGTAATTTCCTTTTTATTCATGGAAGATTGAGCCAGTATTGAAATTAGGGCACCTTCCATTTCTCTGATATTGGTAGAAATATTATTAGCAATAAGATCTACTACATTTTGGGGCATTTCAACACCATCGTTGTAAAGCTTTTTCTTTAGTATGGCAATACGTGTTTCGAGATCAGGCACCTGAAGGTCGGCCGATAATCCCCATTTGAAACGCGAAAGCAAACGCGGCTCAATTCCTTTCATTTCAACGGGAGGCTGATCAGATGTAATAATAATCTGCTTTCCGTTTTGATGTAGTTGATTAAAAATATGAAAAAACACATCCTGCGTTTTAGGCTTTCCGGCAAGGGAGTGAATATCATCAACAATCAAAACGTCTATCATCTGGTAAAAATGAATAAAATCATTTTGATTGGAATTTTTTACCGCATCAATAAATTGATTGGTAAACTGTTCGCATGAAACATACAAAACGGTTTTATCGGAAAAGTTATTTTTAACTTCAATACCAATGGCATGAGCTAAATGTGTTTTCCCCAAACCGTTAGCACTGTAAATCAATAATGGATTAAAGGCTGTTTTTCCCGGATTTTTCCCTACGGCAATACCTGCACTTCTTGCCAGGCGATTGCAATCTCCCTGAATAAAGTTTTCGAAGTTATAGCTTTCAATGAGCTGTGGGTGAATATTGAGTTTTTTCAACCCCGGAATAATAAAGGGATTAGGAACGGCCTTACCACTGTCTTTGTTAACATCTAATGGCATAGTTACCGGAGGGTTTTTCAGAGCTTTTTTATGAAGAGTCGGGGCATTTACAGTATATGGCTTAGAGTTATTGTTATGGTTACTGTCCATAATAATACTATACTCCAGTCGTCCGTCGCTACCTAATTCTTTCTTAATGGTTTTCTTCAAAAGTTCAATATAGTGCTCTTCCAGCCATTCGTAAAAAAACTGACTTGGAACCTGAATGGTCAGTACGTTGTTTACAATTCTTACCGGTTTGATAGGTGCAAACCATGTATTATAGCTGTTAAGAGTTATATTGTCCTTTATAACACTAAGACATTTAGACCATACTTCCTGGTGGTTACTCTCCATTTCTTCTATAATTGCTCAGAATTATCAATAAATATTACTACGAATTTTCTTTCTAATTGATATCCAGCGTTCAGGATAAAAAGATTATTCCCCAATAATTTTTAACAAAAATTCAAATAAAAAAGTTAATAAAAAAATTTTATACATCTTGTTTTTTAAAAATTTTTGTTGTATTCGATTCGACGAAAATTTCGCCTGAATTTTTGTTAAAATACAGATCCATACGCCCTAACCTTACTCCTGCGTATCCGGTTTGTCCAATATACACAATTTTACCGGCTGCGTTTTCTATTTGAGCCGGAGGGTCGAGTAAAGTATGCGTATGTCCGCCTAAAATAATGTCGGTATATCTTGTTTTACCTGCAATAACAACATCGCTGACTTTGCCGGTTTCGTATTTAAAACCCAAGTGAGACAAGCATACCACAAGGTCGCATCCATGATCTTCTTTCAGTATCATTTCCATTCGCCTGGCAACCCTTATGGGGTCATGATACACAGTATTTCCGAAAAGGCTTCTGCTCACCAATCCTTCTAACTCAATTCCCAATCCGTATATTCCGATCTTAAGATTCCCTTTTCGAAAGATTTTATAGGTTTCTATTTTTCCGTTCAAAATGGTTTGAGAAAAATCGTAATTTGAGCTGATGAAAGGAAACCCGGCATAGGGAAGCACTCTTTCCAGTCCGTCGAGTCCGTTGTCAAACTCATGATTTCCAATAGTTGAAGCATCATACCCCATTTTTGTCATCAATCTCAGTTCTGGTTCCCCACCATAGATATTATAATAGGGGGTACCCTGAAATATATCTCCTGCATCCAGAAGCAAAACATTCTCAACCTGGTTACGTACCTGGCTTATCAGGGCTGCTCTTCTGGCATAACCTCCCATCATAGGAAAGTTGGGGTCATTGGAAGGGTAGGGGTCAATGCGACTATGCGTATCATTGGTGTGAAGAATACACAAATGGGAAACATTGTTATTTCCAACTGCCCAGAAAGGCACACCGGTTCCCAGTGCAAAACTGCTCAGCAGTGTGGTTTTAACAAAAGTGCGCCTGTCAATATTTCTTAAAGTCATAACGTTACTCTCCCTTCATTCAAAAGGAATTCATTATTCATGAATCATGATGATATCAATAGCCCAAAACTCTATACAGTAAGAGTTTAATTATTCCACGATGGATATGCGTCCATCAAGTTCGGAATGAATTTTTTTCCCCTCAGCATTTACCCGTTCCATATGCAGGATAATAGCATCGCGAACTCGTTTACCCAACAATTCATAATTTACCGGTTGCAGAAAAAAATCCATATTGTCTCCGCCGTCGGCAAGATAGTCGGATGTAAGTACTTTATATGATCTGTTGATATCAAATCCTTCTCCGTCAATAAGAACCTCATGAGGTTGCTTATCTTTAATTGTAAGCTTTATACCCGATACTGGCATTCCTCGCTCTGAAGCAGCCAGGTACTGAAATAATTCCCCGGTTTTTTCTCCTGTCAGGGTTATTACTACCATTTCATTTTCGAAAGGTAAAAGCTCAAATACCCTTTCATTGGTAATTTCTCCCATGGGCAGGGGTACCCTTAAACCGCCATAATTTAAAAGACAGAAATCGAAACTTTTTCCATCATCGGGCTGGTATATTTCTCTGCCAATATCAAAAACAAGGTCGGCGACAAAATTATTCAGCTTTCCTTCAGGCGAACCTCTTTCCATAACATGCTCTGAATAAACCAGCACCCTGCTCATATCGGCTTCAAGACTTTCCCTGTACTCCATTATTATTTTTTCAATTTCTTTATCAGTTTCCGGAGCATTTATGCTGTCTACCAAAACCAATGTGCCTTCCAAAGTGAATTTTTGTTGTTCAGGACCTTTGCAGGCGAGAAAAACAAAGAAACATAACATCGACAACACTAAGGTAAATCGGTTCTTTGACATTGGAAAAATCTTTGAAAAGGTAAACAGCAATTATAACACTAATTCGAATAAAAAACAACAAAATAAACAGTAATCCTTTAATTTAAAATGTGTTTACAGAAGGTGGATATTTATCGAAGTATACTCAGGTTTAAAGTATTGATTATTAGTTGTTTAAAAAGTTCATTTGTAATAGGTTATATATCAGTGAATAAAGCCTAATAACCTGATGTTAATATAATTGCAAAAAACAAATCACAATGTATCTACATATTTAATTGTGACCCCATACAGGGTTTCAAAGATTTTTTTTATTTCATCGGCTTTGTTTCTTCTAACTTCAATAGTTACTTTACAGCTCAGGGCAAAATCATGTGAAATCTGGTTCAAGTCATGATCCTTTAAAACTTTCATTACATCGTTCATCAGTGGGTATTCAAATTGCAGTTCGTATACCTCACGAATCAGCATTTCAACTATCACGTTATTTTTTATGGCATCTGCTGCAGCAGCTTTGTAGGCATTAATTAATCCGCGGATACCTAACTTTGTTCCCCCAAAGTATCTTACAACAACAATCAGGACATTGGTTATATCATTGGATAGGATTTGTCCGTGAATGGGCTTTCCTGCTGTTCCTGAAGGTTCGCCATCATCGTTGACCCTGAATGCGTCTCTTGCAGGCCCCAGAACCCAGGCATAGCAGTGGTGACGTGCATCGTAATGCTTCTTTTTCAATTCTTCAAGTATTTCTTTTATCTCTACTTCATTTTTTACAGGATGGGCACAAGCGATAAACTTACTTCCTTTGTCCTTGTAAATACCTTCACTTGGAGTTTTTATTGTATAATATGTATCGCTGAACATCAAAATCTGATTAAATCATTTATATCATGCAATTGCAATGAACAATATGGTAGTAATAGCCAGAAT
>SKSE01000172.1 GCA_007118135.1 Bacteroidales bacterium
TAAAATCGGCGGAGAATCTGCCTCTTGCTCTTTCTCCTATGGGAGCTATAATACTGAATGTATTGAAAGTGTTGAACGTTTTTTGAATATCAAAATTTGAGACATTCAAAGCAAAATCAATTTCAGGGCGGGTTATATCTGTTGCCGTATAAGAACCGTTGAGCACTAAAACTCCATCCAGCATATTCATACGCAGATTTTCCAACCGCGCTGCCTGATCGGCAATTCTTATGTTTCCGCGGGCATTGGTGATCTCAAGATCGCCAAAGAGTATCTTGTCAATATTTCCCTGCAGCAGAAAGTTGATATTTGCAGGAATTTCAATGGCAGAAAGCACCATGGGCTCGTCATCAGGCACTTCTTCGGGCTCTTCTACCATAAACTGGTTAAGATTGAAAAACGATGAACGTACATCAAAATTACCACTTAGCATTTCATCATTGAAAGCAAATCCCAGGATATTATCAATACGACCGGATGCAGAAATATCGCTGTCACCAATTTTAGTACTGAGTGTTCTCAGGTCGGCAAACTGCGGTGAGAAGCGGAAATCAGCGGTTGAAATCTCAACTCCCTGGGGAAAGGCTTCACTTAAGTAATTCATGTTGTTTACTGTGAATCTTCCGGTAAAAAGAAACTCATTGTAACGCTCATTTTCAATGCTTGACAGCCGGCCTCGGGCAGTCATATCGCTTTCAATTACACCACTCAGCGACTCGCCTTCATCAAGGGGATAAAAATCTTTCACCTGCCCCAGGTCAATCCTGCCCTTCAGATGGGCATCTATATTGGGATCGGAAACAGGAGTGCGCAGATTCATTTTGAAATCCACAGGGTTGCCGGCCACATTCATGGTAAACCGACTAACATCTACTTCTGTTAGATCAGCATCGCCGCCGGGATTATTGATGCGTGTTCGGATATTCACATCTGTAACAGCTGCAGGAAGGTCAGGATATTGAAACATCCCGTTATCAACATCTATATTTATTCCAAATCCGGGAATATTGTCATCATCGAAAACCCCTTTTACAAATCCGTTAAAAGCCATAGTACCGGATGTCCTGAGTTCGTCAAAATCCTGTGCATAAACTGCAGGAACAAGTGAAAGGAACGATTTGAAATCGGTTTGAGGGGATGCAAAGGTAAAGTCCATGATCATGGCATCATCGGGCATGGCAAAAGTACCATCGAAGGTGGCGGTAAGATCATTTAGGCGCAAAAAGTTATCGCGGAAAGCGAAAGCAAATTTATCAAGATCGGCATCAATATCGGCCCTTAGTTCGGCAAAAACACCATTGAGATAAGGAATTCCGTCAAAACGAACATATAATTTTTCAGCAGTAGTGTTTCTTATTGCAAGGGTGGTGAAATCTGCGGTTAAATCACCGCTAAGGGTACTGTTGAAATTTACCAGCTGCGCATAGAGATCCATGGAGCGATCATCGTAAACAATAATAGAGTTTCGAACCTGGAAACGCCGGAGTGCAATTTTAAATTCAAAATCATCAGCTGTATCCACCGTTTCATCTGTAATCACATCAGAAGGAATGACAATATCCCAGTTGGCCTTTCCATCCTTAAGCACCTTAAGCAGAAGGTTGGTATTATCAACTCTGATGGTTTTAATTTCATATCCGTCGCTTCCAAAAATGCTCATCAGATTCACAGAAATGAAGAAACTGCCCACATTGGCAAGTGTATCGCCCTGAAACTCATCAACACCCACCACAGTAATATCGTTGATTCGAAAGCTCACATCGGGAAAGTTTCGCAGCAATGAAATCCGGAAACTTCCGAAATCAACCTGTGCATTAACATTTTCATTGATGGCAATCTTTACCTGTTCAACAATTTTGCCTTTAAATACTATAGGTAATATTATTAGAGCAGCCAGTAAAACTGCAATGGTAATACCGAAAACTTTCAGAAACCTTTTCATACGATCTTTGTTTTAAATGTGATTTAAAAAACGGATTTTCCTGAAACCAAACAGTAAAATTAAAACAATATTTCTCATGTATCAAGGTGTATGATAAATATGAGAATTAACAAGAATTTTTAAGAATCTCGGCAGTTTGAATAAATCTTAAAAGATACTGCTAAACAAGAAAAATGTATATTTTTCCGTATTTTTGACACGGAAAAAAGTAAAAAAGCTCTTTTCATTATATTCATTTTAACTGTTACAAAGCATGAAGCTTACAAAATCCTTATACGGCAAGATTCCGTTAGTTACATTAATTCTACTTACAATCTTGCTTACAGGTAACCCCCTGAAATCTCAGGTTATTATTTCAGATCCTTTGTTACCCACTGATGAAACCGAAATCACCATAACATTTAATGCCACAGGAACCGGTCTGGAAGGATATACCGGAAATGTTTACGCCCATACCGGTGTAAATGTTGAGGGTGTAGGTAACTGGCAACACGTTATCGGTGACTGGAACAACAATAATAATCAACCACAGTTAACGAGAACAGAGACTAACCTTTATGAACTTGTTATTTCACCCAACATCCGGGAATTCTATAATGTTCCTGCCGAAAAAGTAGTTACAGGGCTGGCATTTGTTTTCAGATCATCCAACAGCTCACAACAAACCATCGATCTTTTTCTTGATGTTTATGAAACAGCTCTTAATGTTGCCATTATTAATCCTCCCAAAGGACAGCCCATTGTGGAAAGTGGTGAAGTAATTGAAATTCTTGTTGCTGCCATTGAATCGGAAGAAATTATACTTTTTATCAACGATGAGGAGGTTGACAGCACAACCGACAGTCAGTTAACATATACCTTTGATACCAGTGAATACGATTTTGGCACCTGGAGGATTACTGCAACAGCTTCCGACGGAACTCAAACCGTTGAAGATGAAAGTTATTTGTTTATAAGACCTGACCCACCTGTGGCAGAATTACCTGAAGATGTTTTGCCCGGCATAAATTACATTGATGATTCAACTGTTACATTGGTTCTTCATGATCCTCCTGCATTGAAAAATTACGTCTTTCTTATCGGAGATTTCAACAACTGGATGATAACCGAAGAAAACTATATGAATGTAACCCCCAATGGTACCCATTATTGGATCACTCTCACAGATCTCACACCCGACACTGAATATGCCTTCCAGTACTTTATTGATAATGAAATCAGAATTGCAGACCCTTATACCCATAAAATACTTGACCCATGGAATGACCATTGGATATCAGAGGATATTTATCCCGATCTGAAGCCCTACCCACATGATAAAACCACAGGCCTGGTAAGTATTATGCATCCCGGAAGAACGCCTTATGAATGGCAGGTTACGGATTTTACGCCTCCCGCAAAGGAAGATATGGTAATTTATGAGCTTTTGATTCGTGATTTTGTGGAAACATCTGCCATAAAAACCGTTATGGACTCTCTGGATTATCTGCAAAAACTGGGGGTAAATGTAATTGAACTTA
>SKSE01000148.1 GCA_007118135.1 Bacteroidales bacterium
TAAGTGCCCCTCCCTATTACATAGAAAGTGATGGTATGACCACCCTTCTGGCAGCTACAGCTGATGTAATTCCTGGTCAACCTAATACCATCAAACTTGCAATTGCAGACGCTGGCGATCATATTTATGATTCCTGGGTATTCATTAAGGCTCAAAGCCTTCATTATAATTTAGGTGCGAACTTTACAGCAGATAAAACTACTTTGGAAGTAGGTGAGCAGGTTCAGTTTGAAGATACATCTATTGAAATATCCAATCCTGTTTCATGGGTATGGGATTTTGGAGACATGTCTGTCGGTTCAAACAGATTTGAACAAAACCCGGTACACGTTTATGCTAATACCGGGCATTATACAGTAAGGCTAACAATCACTGATGCAGATGGAGCGGTTTATACAAGAGAAAGACAAAACTATATAGCTGTTTTGCCAAATGCGCAGGGTGGAATTTTGCTAAATATTATAAAGACAGACCCTGATAATGGGCCCAGTGTTGCAAAGGTTGGTTATTATTATACCAGAAATCTTGTGCAAAAACGTTTGAATGTATTTCCCGTTGAAAACGGTTACGCTCATATAAATGACTTCCCTGATGGTTGGAACATTAATAGCTCTTTTAATGATGAAATAATACTATTTGATGAAAATGAAAACAGAATCGGGCATATTTATTTCGAATATAGTCCAGAAATAGAGAAAAACTTTGTTCGTAATGCAATAGTTATTTTTCATAATGATACAGTGATCACTAATAATGGGCAAGACTTTCCTTACGGACCTGATGCAACAGAGTATGACTCAAAATGGAAGTATTATGAAGGAGGAGACTATCCGGTTTCAATGCTTATACCTCCCAGAAATGATTTTTCTAAAATAGGCGATAATAATCCTCTTTTATTGATACATGGCTGGGAAGGAAAATATGGTTTAAAAAGACACCCGAATGCCGTGGCATCGGATAATGAAACATCTTATTGGTTTACTACTGCTATACATTTAAATAACTCCTACCCTTATGATGCATGGCAGTATTATTACCCATATAACAGTGCCCATAAACATCTTGCCATTTGTCTTAAAAGTGCACTCAAGAAATTGAAGAATTATTATCCAAACGATAGGATAGGATTGATCACTCACAGTATGGGAGGACTTGTAACATTACGTTATCTTACAGATTTCTCCGACATTGCTGATAATTATATTAAAAGAGTCCTTTTTTCAGCCCCCCCCGCACATGGGTCTTTAGGTGCTAATCTGTATTATAAAACAACAGCTAGTGGAAGCTTTTCTTGGTTATTAGGATATGATCGTCATGCTCCGGCTGTAAGAGATATGAAACTGGGAAGCAACAGTACCTGGGGTATTTATGACAGCATATTACCTGTTTTGAATGTTGCAGTAAATGAAGATTATTTTGTATTAATTGGAACTACTTATAAATGGTATACATCTGATAAAAAATTTCAAGCTTATGATAAAATTTGGATAAATTCTGATTTAGTTCCTCATTCAAGCGTTCATCCTGAAGCGAGCAATCATCATGATGGGATTGTGGCAATTAGCTCTGCTTCTTTGCTGTATAAAAACATAGGATTCGCTACATTTTATGGGAACCATAATGATGCCGTCCACATGCAGAGTGCTCAAAGAAATAATTCAAAAAGACAAAATATCGGAAATGAATACCTTATGCCTTCTATAATAAATGAGTTTTTTAAGGATGGCTATGATTACGATGCTTTCATAAGTTTTTTAGCTGGTGAAGATGATATTACAGCAATAGTTATAGCTGAAGAAGAGAATAAGAATGTTATTAAACCCGCTGGTTTAACCCTTGAAAATCTTGATACAGGTGAAGGTGTCAATTATCAAAAGGGAATCATCAATCTGGAAATGTCCCACAGCACTTTATTAAATTATTATGGGGCCTTTTATTTGGAAGAGTATAACCGTTTAGTGATTTCTCCTAATTATATTTTTCATGGTTTTGCCTATTCTAAAAAAGGGGTTTTTAGGAGGGTTGTTAATGATGGAAATCGTACCAATAGGTTTTATTTTAATGATGCAGTTACCATTGTAAAAGAGGCTTACAATAATGAAGAATCGAAGTCAATCACCTATCACGGATGTGCAACTGACCTGAATCAAGGTACTAATACTGCGATTTTTATTAATTATATTGGTCAGTTAATTGAAAATAGCACCACTGAGTTTAATTTTGGATATTGTGAAACAGTTAATGTGTTTATGGATATTGAGCCTGCTAATGAAAAGATTGATTTTAATAACCAGACTGCTCATAAAAGAAGATTTTTTATTCCAACAGGAGAGAGTTTTAATGATACTTTAGCCGCATCCTTTTATATTGATGACCAGGCCACAAATATCCAATTCAGTTTGTCATCTTTAGAATCATTAATTCATGGATTTTCGTCAACCCTTAAAGTAAAACTTCCAGATGGAACCATTTCGGATTCGAGCCTTCCCGGTTCGGTTTATACTAATGATCCTGGATCAGGACTATACACTTTGACAATTCCTGATCCTATGCCCGGTCAGTGGCATGTTTGGCTGGAGGCAGATCATTTGGGTTCAGATGAAATGTCATACAATGGGGTAACTTATCTGGAATCAAATATTACAGCTATTTTCCCGGATTCACTTAATTCTGTTGCTCTCAATGCCGAAAATACCCTTACTGTGGGTCTGGAGGTGCCGGATATGGAGCTTTTAAACTCTGTTGAAGCTTTCGCAAGGGTTCACAGACCTGATGGCGTTACTGAAACCATTGAGATAACAGAAAAATCTGATATGGGTTCACCTCAGTTATTCTCGATTGAGTATTATTTTAATCTACCTGGTTATTATACGATTATTTACCATATCGATGGAGTATACAATGAATACAATTTTGAAAGAACGTTAATACATCAGGTGGAAGCTGTTAATTTAACAGCTGAATTCATAGTACCACCGGTAATTCTCAGACAAGGAAGTCATTTCAGGCAGTTGGAACTCGATCAGTATCTTTATAACCCACAGCTTTCGGATACACTATATTTCAGTGCAGAAGTAATTTCCAGTTCCATTAATGAAGGAGCTTTTGGTTTTTCTCTTGATTCTCTGGCACAGAAAGCATATTATTACACCGATCTTACTGATACAGGAACAGTTGTAATAGCTTATAAAGTGCATTTTGATGATGCAATTATTACCGATACATCCACCGTACATGTGAGACTGCCGGATTTAGCTTTAGAAAATTTACAAATTTCGGAATATGAGCTATATAATGCAGAGCCTTACCATATTTCGTATCATTTAATAAATTTTGGAAATATTGATTGCGGAAGTTATGAAGTTAAATACTTTTTGTCAAAGGATTCAGTGTTTAACCCTAATTCTGCTTCTGTTTTAGAAGGAAAAACGATAATGTATCACAA
>SKSE01000237.1 GCA_007118135.1 Bacteroidales bacterium
AAACAATAATTTAAACCAATAAAGGCTTTTTGTAGTTGAATTAGCAAATAATTAAGTCTTCCCAAATATAAAGCAATTTTCAGTTAAAGTCAATTTTAGCAGGCAAAATATTTCAATTTTTTTATATCATTAACGGTTTTTTGTCGTTAATTGTTTAAATTTAACAGATTTCACATCATTTTCGCTTAGTAAACCTGATAACCTTAGTTTAATTTATACGTATAAAAATCCAACCGAATAAGTTATTTATTTTGTGAAAAGATTTGTATTCCCTATTTTTAATTCCCTGATACATAATCCGGGGATATTTAGAATTAATCTCTCATTGGAAACCTGATTTCTTTCGTAATGAAAAAAGTTGAAATTTCTCTTTCTCTAATCGAAGCAGATGATCTGTCAGAACTTACACCTGATGAGCAGGAGCTCATTAAAACTTCGCGAAAGATGACAACCCAAGCCTATGCTCCTTATTCAGGATTTTTTGTTGGGGCTGCTGTATTGCTTGAAAACGGTGAAATTATTACCGGCAGCAACCAGGAAAATGCTGCTTATCCAAGTGGACTGTGCGCCGAGAGGGTAGCAGTTTTTGCTGCATCGGCAAAATTTCCAGGCATAAAAATAAAGGCAATTGCTATAAGTGGCAATTCAAAATCGCGTGATATTGACCACCCGGTAACTCCCTGTGGTGCTTGCAGGCAGGTAATGCTGGAATATGAAGTTAAACAGGATGAACCATTTAAAGTTTATCTTAGCGGGTATTCTGGTAAAATTTATGTTATAGAAAAGGTTCAGGACCTGCTTCCCCTTTCTTTTACATCAAAAGAGCTGAAAAACCTTTAGCAGTATTTGATCTATTTCATATAAACAATGTTGCTGACAAAACGTTAGCAAATTAGATCTCCTTTTGCAAAAACAATAAAATCAGCCATGTTAATTAAAAAAAATATTTTGCTTTTGCTTATGTGCACATTAGCTTTCTCATCTCTGACAGCTCAAAGCCTGAAAGCCTATCAAATATTTGATAAAAACGGGGAACCTGTTTACTTCTCCTATATGTTAAATGGAGCTGTTGTTGCCGATATTGTTCTGTTTGGCGAATTGCATAATAATCCTATCAGCCACTGGTTACAACTAGAACTTTCAATGGCTCTTCATCAACAAAAAGGTGAAAATCTGGTCATGGGAATGGAAATGTTTGAAGCAGATAATCAGTTGATTATTGATGAATACTTTTCAGGACTGATTGCCGAAAGAAATTTCCGGTCAGAAGCCCGGCTCTGGAACAACTACAATACCGACATCAGGCCTTTACTGGAGTTTGCGCGTGAAAACGAACTTACATTTATTGCTACCAATATTCCCCGCAGATATGCTGCCCTTGTAAATCGCGAAGGATTTGAAGGACTTGAAAGGCTTAGCCAGGACGCATTGCGCTTTGTTGCCCCCCTACCCGTTGACTACGACCCTGAACTTCCGGGTTATAAAGCAATGCTTGAGATGACAGGTTTGCCTGCACATGCCAATGAGAATTTCCCCAAGGCACAGGCTATAAAGGATGCTACCATGGCACATTTTATCATGAAGAATTTTATGCCCGGAAATACAATTATACATTTCCACGGAACCTATCATTCCAATAATTATGAAGGTATTGTCTGGTATATTAATCATGCGAACCCTGAGCTCAGGATTATGACCATAAGTACTGTAGAACAGGAACAGGTAGATAAACTTGAAGAAGAATACCTGAATCAGGCTGATTTTATTATTGCAGTGCCGGCAACCATGACAAAAACTTACTGATTTTTTTCAGCTTGCTTCAAAACCTGGTAAATGCAATTATTCAGTAAATCTGAGTTTTTTATTTCAGGCACACCCGCAAATGTCTGGCATTTTTCCAAGGCATACTTTAATCCTGTAATGTTTTTCTGATCTACTGAAACCGCATAATTCTCACGATTAAACATCTTAGCAAGGTATTCCTGCTCTGTTTGCCCTGGTGTAGGTATCAAAACTGCTTTATTTCCAAAGACAGCCATATCCATCAAAGTGGAATAGCCGGATCTGCTTACCACCGCACGACAATTTTTCAAACACCACCTCATCAAATCGGAATTTCCATGATCAAACCAGTAATGCTTTCTGGTTTTTTTTAATTTCATCTTCCCGGGGATTGCCCTGAACCCAACCAGAACTTCATCTTTTAATATTTCTCTCAATTTTTCTTCGAGTATGCTTCGCTGGGGTTCAGGCCCTGAAAGAATAGCCAGAATAAAATTTCCTGGCAATTGATCTGAAAAATCAGCACCTGTGTAATTTTCAGTTGCAGAAAACCTGCTGAGGGGCCCTGTAAACTTAACAAAAGCCAACTTCCTGTAATGTGTTAAATCGCCAGAGTAACCGGGAGCATCAGGGATATCGGGCACCCAGCAATAATCGAATGCACGGATAAACATATGATTGATTCTGTTGGCCAATCGTTGAAATAACCTGAGTTTAGGTGGCATTCGTACAAACAGCTGATGGGTAATAAAAACAGAAACTGCTGATTTAGACCTTGCTCCATACCTGTTATCTGAAATTATAATATGAGGTTTTATGCGCTTTACATTTTGTTTCATCCATCTGTATTCTTTGAATATTGAATACAAAAACGCCGGTAACTGAGTGGAGAGCTTAAGAATCATAAATCTACCCCGCGAATACTTTATTTCCTTGCCTGGAAATTCTTCATATTTAACTTCAGAACCGAATTCCTCTTGCAGTAAAGCAAGAGATGCCCCAGAGGCGGCAATTACCACCCGGCAGTTTTTTTTCATTAACTGACGAATAATGGGTATGCAGCGCGTGGCATGCCCAAGTCCCCAGTTTAAGGGGCAAACAAGTACTTTTGGCTGCATTGACATTTTTTACGAACATACGTTTTTTTATTTAATTGCCATATATCCCCGAAAAAATATAATTTTATTCCATAAATGTTTCAATATGTTATATTACGGTTTTTTTCAGAAGAGGGGAACCGGAATTCAAGCGCTTCATTGCCTAAAATTGATTCTTAGCATTTGACAAATCATCAAATCAAGATTTTTTTATCGGAGGCAATTAAATATAATGAAGCCTGTTAAAGTTGAAACAGCTGGCCCGGACTGATTTTGCTTAGCAAGTCTGCAGATGTCGATAATATAAAGGCTCCCGTTGATTTCAGACAGTTTACCCAGGGAATCTACTTTATAACTATTCAGTTTCATGGCAAGGAAAAAACACTCACCTTTATTAAATTATAGCCCTTAAAGTTCAGAAATATTTTTTAATAGATTGCAATATATCAAACACATGTATTAAAATCCTTTGTATCTTGTGTCAAATTTAAAGCTATTAGTATAAAAAAGTAGAACACATAAGGGTTTTTACTTTAATAATTAAGGAAATAAAAAGGATAATGTTATGAATTACGTTTACTTTTCACCACACTTCCCGCCCAATTACTACCATTTTTGTGTAGCCCTGAAGAAATTCGGTGCAACCGTGCTGGGTTTGGGCGACAAGGACTATAATGAGCTTAAACCGGAACTTCGAGCTGCTTTCACTGAATATTTTAAAGTGGAAGACATGCATAACTATAACCAGATTTTGCGTGCCATGGGCTATTTTACCTGGAAATATGGCAAAATACAAGGTATCGACTCTAATAATGAATATTGGCTTGAAACTGAAGCCAGGCTGCGGACCGACTTCAATATTGATGGCATCAGGCTTAACGAGCTGGACATCATTAAACAAAAGTCGCAAATGAAAAAGGTTTTCCAAAATGCCGGTGTAAGTGTTGCCCGTGGCAAAGTAATCGATAATTTCGATGATGCACTTCAGTTTATTGAAGAAGTTGGATACCCTGTTGTTGGCAAACCTGATACCGGTGTCGGTGCAGCAAATACATACAAAATAAACAACCAGGATGAGCTTAGATTTTTCTTTGAAACCAAACCGGATATACCTTATATAATGGAAGAGTTTATCAAGGGTGATATAGAATCGTTTGACGGACTGACTGACAAATTCGGTAATCTGGTTTTTTTCACAGCTCATTCCTATGACAGTGGAGTTATGGAAGTTGTAAATAACGACACGCATGTTTCCTATTATTCATTTCGCGATATACCCAAAGATCTTGAGGAGGCAGGAAGAAAAATTATCAATGCTTTTAAAGTGAAATCGAGGTTTTTTCATTTTGAGTTTTTCAGGCTTCACAACAGCGGTAAACTGGTTGCCCTTGAAGTAAATATGCGACCCCCGGGTGGATTTACTACAGATATGTTTAATTATGCATGTGATTTTGATATATATCAGGAGTGGGCAAGCGTAGTTGTTAACAATAAAATGACTGCTCCATTCACACGAAAATACTATGTTTGTTATATAAGCCGTAAGTTCAACAAAAACTACATGTTATCGCATGAGGAGGTAATGTCAAAATATAACAAAATGATTGTTCATAATGATCACGTACCCGGTGCACTGGCTCCGGCACTTGGAAATTATGGTTACATTATCAGGGGCAAGGAGCTTGAACCTGTACTGGCAGCACAAAAAGATATTCAACAACTTCATTAATTTTCTTGCCTGAATATTATTCTGATTGGTTTTTCATTAATTGCAATAACCCAAAACTACGTGAATCTTTCGTTAATGTTATGGATAATCTGTTGAAATACAAAATTGCATTAACTATGATACCAGGTGTAGGGGGAATAACAGCTAAAAAACTGATTTCCTATTGCGGCGGTATTGATGCAGTTTTTCTGGAAAAAGAATCATCACTGCTAAAAATCCCGGGAATTGGGAACCATCTTGCACGTGCAATATTAAGTTTCAAAGACTTCAACCGTGTTGAAAAAGAAATAAGATTCATAGAGAAAAATAATATTGAAGTTTTTTTTTACACAGAGAAAAGTTATCCCGCGCGGCTGAAACATTGCGAGGATGGCCCTGTTTTGCTTTTTTACAAAGGAAAAGCCGACCTTAATAAGCAGAAAGTACTTGCAGTAGTAGGCACAAGAAGCATTACAGAATACGGCAAAGAAAAATGCAATGAAATTATTGAAGGAATAACCAAACATGACCCATTGATTGTAAGTGGTTTAGCCTATGGAGTAGATGCAAAAGCACATAAAGCTGCACTTGATAACAATTTACAAACTGTTGGAGTATTAGGGCATGGACTTGACCGCATTTATCCACCATTAAATAAGCCCCTGGCCCGAAAAATGTTGGAACAAAAAGGTGGTCTACTTTCTGATTTTACCAGTGAAACCCAACCCGACAGAGAAAACTTTCCTAAAAGGAACCGTATTATTGCAGGCCTTGTTGATGCAATCATCGTTATTGAGGCAGCCAAAACCGGCGGTGCACTTATTACAGCCAATATTGCCAATTCATATAACAGAGATGTTTTTGCCGTACCCGGCAGAACCAAAGATACTTACAGCCAGGGATGCAATCATCTGATTAAAATCCACAAAGCAAACCTGATTGAATCAGCCGCTGATATAGAGTATATTATGCAATGGGAAAGTGAACCATCAAAAGCAAAAAATAAACAACAGCAGTTATTTATTGAGCTTGAACCTGATGAAAAAATAATTACTGACCTAATGGCAGAGAATGGTGAAGCTTCTTTTGATTATCTGGTTAGTAAATCGGGGTTTTCTTTCAGCAAAACTTCATCAGTATTGCTCAACCTGGAGTTCAAAGGAGCGGTAAGAACCTTACCTGGTAAAATTTTCAGGCTTAATGGAATCTTATAGGATTTTGTTGGAGGTTATACGGTAGATAAAAGATTGTCAAGATTTTCAAACTTCACGCGATAATCTTCTATTGTTCTTCTGATAATTTCCATGGCTTCATCGGCATTATATGTATGGGTAATCTCAACATCCAGCTTGGTGTTAGGAAGATCCTTATACGTAAGAAAATAATGCTTGAGCCTTTCAACAACCGGTTCAGGACATTCAGAAATATCTCTCATTGCACCATATACCGCATCATCCTTTAGTACGGCAATTATCTTATCATCAGCCTGATTATCGTCAAGCATACGAAAGCCGCCAATAGGAATAGCCTCAACAAGAATATCTCCGTGTGAAATTGATTTTTCGGTAAGAATGCAAATATCAAGGGGGTCGCCATCCCCTACCAGGTCATTCCTACCTGTTTTTTCATTGGCATATTCTGCAGTCCTTTTTGCACAAAGTGTCTGGGGAATAAATCCATACATTGCCGGCAAAACATTTGAATATTTTTGCGGACGGTCAATTTTAAGGTATCCTGATACCTTATCTACTTCATATTTAACTGTGTCGGTACTTACCATTTCAACAAAACAGGTAATTATTTCCGGTGCATCTTTACCGATGTCAACTCCATGCCACGGGTGCGATTTGTATCTTAATCCCATCAGGCGACCAATGGGATCCATGATTTTATTTGCCATACAACTTTTTTTTCAAATGTAAAATTAAGGATTTAATTTAAGCTGTCTATATCTTTTATTGAGAGAAATATAAAATTTGTAACCTGCCAGGACTATACTATCATTACTTCATACAATAAGAAAAAGCTCAAGGCACTTGAATTTTTAATTAAAAAATAAAATTATCATTTTGAAAACTTAATAGCCTGTTTTTCTGTATATTGAAGTTTGCAAAACACATCTTTATAGGGGTTTATACGAATAGTAAAATATGTGACATTTCGTATTGCGCTAACATAAACAACAGGATACCTTTACCCGAAAACGCTTTTTTTGTAAACTAAAAAGTAAATTACATCGACAAAAGTAAATTTTTGAGAAAGAGTATCACGCTTCTAAATTTTAAATAAATACATCTAACAACAGCCTGAAAAGCTGTAAAACAAACGAATGAGCCTGGTTAATAAACCTTTAGTAACTCGCTTAAGTCAAAGGGAATAATAGTGGCAATTTACCAGGTTTATTTACTATGTATAAATAATGAAAAACTATACATCATTTCCGGCAATGGGGATTCTGCTAATCCTTTTCAGCTTTCAAAGTCTGTTGGGAAATGCCGAGAAAAGACCTGATCTGAATACCCTATCTGCTTCAGCTTCCTGCCAGATTGACCCTGGCATGATAACCGCTACAGTTACCGATGCAAGTTGCCCGGGCAGTAATGATGGCAGTATCATGATTGAGGTCAACGGCCCGGGAACATTTAATATGTGTATCTCCCAGGGTTGTGAAATGGATGATACAACACCAAATATTCTTAAAACACAAACCGCAATCTATTTTAATCTTGCACCCGGAAACTATCTTGTTACTGTAACTGATGCCGACGGATGTATCTGGTATGAATGTTTTGAAGTTGGAGAACCAGAACAAATAGGTTACATACTTGACTATGAACCCATTTATTGCTTTGGCCATTCAACTGAGATTTCAGTGGCCGGAACAGGAGGCACACCGCCTTATATACTGGTTGACCAAAACGGCAGTGAACTAGCATGGTTTTACAATGATGTTGTTATTATAGGAGTAACTGCAGGAACTCACATATGGTATCTTCATGATTCTAACGACTGTACAAAAGCTCAGATTGAATTTACACTTAATGAACCTGAACCCATTATTACATCTATGCTTTCAATTGAACATGGTTTATGCTTCGGACATGAATCAGGAAGTGTGCAATTTTCTGTAACAGGTGGTGCCCCTCCTTATGTTTTTAACATGGGCGACTATCAGGATGGCATTTTAACTGTTGAAAATCTGCATGCAGGTAATCATAATCTCACGGTAAGTGATTCAAAAAATTGCGGACCTGGCGAAATCACTTTCGAAATTGAAGAGCCTGAAGAAATAAATATTACGATTGTTCAGATAAGCCCGTCAACATCAGGAGGCACTAACGGACAAATAAAACTCCAAATAAATGGTGGTTTAGCACCTTTTTATATCAGCCTGAATGAAGGCTGTGAACCTGTTGAAGAACCAGAAGAATACATTTATTGCGAAGGAGAAGATATTATTACATTTAACGGCCTTGAACCAGGGTGGAAAAAAATCAACGTTACTGACCAGAATAGCTGTGTAATTTCTTATTGTGTTGATATTGGGATACAACAACCTGACAGTGATCAAATGAAAAAACCCGGCACTTCAACAGATACTCTACCCGATTTAAAAAAGGCCATCAAAGTCTTTCCAAACCCCTTTAGAGAACATACCCATATTGAATTGGTTTTACCTGAAGAATCCTATGTGATACTTGAAATATTTAATATTACGGGATTAAGAGTTGCTTCTTTATTTTCAGGGTATATTTCTGCCTTCGAAAAACAACAGTTTACCCTGTTAGCTGAATCACTCCCCAACGGAATATATCTCTGCAAACTTACCATTGAAAACAAGGTAATAACGAAAAGGATCATTCTTACCCGGTAAATAGCCGGTAATTGATTCTTGTTAATTCCAGAGAAAGAGCTCTCTGGAATTCCGGAAAACTCTGTTTATTATCATTCTTTCAAAATATTAAGTAATGCAAATAGGTTTGTAGCAAGATAATATTCTGCATTTTTTATTAGCTTTGCAACTCAAATTTTACGATGGCACGACCCGAAGAAATAGTTATTGGCCGACGGCTCAAAACTTCATACATTTCAACAGTTGTAAGTATTACCCTTGTATTGTATGTACTTGGTCTGCTGGGGCTTATTATTATGCATGCCCGCAAACTATCGGAACATGTTAAAGAAAATATTGGTTTTTCCATAGTAATTATGGACAACGCACGTAATGCCGAGATATCGCAGTTGCAGAAAACATTGGAAATACTGCCGGCTGTTAAATCTACTGAGTTTATTTCAAGTGATAAAGCAGCGGAAGATCTTATGGCAGAATTAGGTGAAGATTTCGTTGAGTTTTTAGGCTACAACCCATTATTCCCTTCCATTGAAGTTAAACTTCATGCCGCTTGGGCAAATCCTGATAGTCTGGCGGTTTTTGAAGGCGAAGTACTCAAAAGCCGTATCGTAAAAGAGGTCGATTATCAAAAAAGTCTTGTGCATATTGTCAATGAAAATGTAAGAAAAATAGGGATATTTCTCTTGCTTTTCGGAGCACTGTTACTTGTAATTGCCTTTAGCCTTATTAATAATACCATTCGCCTGAGCGTTTTTTCAAAAAGGTTCCTGATTAAAAGCATGCAACTGGTTGGGGCTACCCAGTCATTCATCCGTAAACCTTTTGTCATCAAAGGAATAGTACAGGGAATCATTGGAGCAGCTGTTTCCATTGCATTATTATTGCTCTCATTATATGCAGCACAGAAATCCATACCTGAACTTATTAATTTTCAGGACATAGAAATGCTTCTTACAATGTTTGCACTGGTAATTTTGCTGGGAATCATTGTAAGCTGGATATCAACTCATTTTGCAGTAAAAAAATACCTGCACATCAAAACAGACTATCTATACCTTTATTAAAAGCTTTTCATATGAAAAAAAAACCTGAAACAGATTTTCTTTTCGACCGCACTAAATACACCCTGCTGATTGTCGGATTAGTGGTTACTGCACTGGGATTTATACTGATGATTGGTGGAGGCAGTGATGACCCCAACAAGTTTAGCTACGATCTTTTTAGTTTCAGAAGAATGACTCTGGCTCCCTTCCTGGTTTTGCTGGGATATGGAATACAAATCTATTCTATTTTGAAAAGAAAGAGCTAGGTTGAACTGTTCTTCTGAAAATCAATTTTTTAAAGCCTTTAATACCAAGTTTTTAACTGGCCTTAACCAATTTAACTTAAACTTATGACCTGGATTGAAGCACTTATTTTAGGCCTTTTACAGGGCCTTACTGAATTTTTGCCTGTGAGTAGCAGTGGGCATCTTGAAATTGGAACTGCAATTTTTGGATTGCAGGAAGAGAATCTAACCTTTTCAATCATTGTTCATGGTGCTACCTTTTTGAGCGTTATAGTAGTGTTTAGAAATGATATTCTCAATCTCATAACGAGTTTGTTCAAATTTGAGTGGAATGATGAAACAAAATTTATTTTACTCCTGATAATATCTGCAGTTCCCGTTGGTATTGCTGGTATATTGTTCAAAAGTCAGATAGAATCGCTTTTTGATGGAAATATTTTACTGGTAGGTTCAATGCTTCTTATTACATCGCTCCTACTTCTTCTAACCAACTTTGCTCCCAATAAGAAAAAGGATATAACCATTAAAAGCGCTATTATTATTGGTATCGCACAAACATTTGCTGTACTGCCCGGTATCAGCAGAAGTGGAGCAACCATAAGTACGGCTCTTTACCTGGGCATTGATAGAGAAAAAGCCACAAGATTTTCATTCCTGATGGTGCTTATTCCCATTTTTGGAGCTTCTTTTCTTGAAATTCTTGAACTTTCAAGTGCCACTGAACCATCAGCAATCGCAACATCATCTTTGATTATTGGTGCAGTAGCAGCATTTATTTCAGGGCTTATAGCCTGCAGCTGGATGTTGAAAATTGTGAAAAGGGGAAAACTTGTATATTTTTCAGCTTATACAGCCCTTGTTGGTGCAATTGCTATTTATTTTGCACTATTTTAAAACTCGTGTTGAATCACTTTTTGTCATAAATCAATTGTCCATCTCCAAAAGTCTGATAAAACAACTTTAACAGTATCCGGTAATGACTGGTCAGAAAATTAAACCCGAAGATTTTATTGCCGGCACGGTTCTGTTGTTAGACAAGCCTTTATATTGGACATCTTTCGATGTTGTAAAGAAAATAAAAGCCTTACTAAGACACCGGCTCAAAATAAAAAAAATCAAAGTTGGGCATGCCGGTACACTTGATCCTTTGGCATCCGGACTGCTTATCATATGCACAGGGAAAAAGACCAAAGAAATAGAAACCTATCAGAATCAGAAAAAAGAATACACCGGTACTTTTTTTATTGGAGCTTCCACACCATCATATGATCTTGAAACAGAACCCGATGAATTTTTCACAGCAGATCATATTAATATTGAACTCATTCAAAAAGCATCTGAAAAATTCTCAGGTGAGATTGATCAGGTACCACCACTTTTTTCTGCCAAAAAAATTGAGGGTGAACGTGCTTACTTTCATGCACGACGAGGCGACTCGACCATCCTGAAATCAAATAAAATAAACATTTATCATTTTGAAATCACAAAGTTTGAATTACCAGAGGCAGATTTCAGGATAGTATGCAGTAAAGGAACATATATAAGAGCACTGGCGCGCGATTTTGGCAAGGAACTTTGTTCAGGAGCTTATCTGAAAGCTTTACGAAGAACAGCTATTGGCGATTTTTCTGTTGATAACGCATGGTCAATCGATGATCTTGAAAACTTTTTCGAAAAACAAAACATTGATTAGCTCCCACAATTGAAAAGAAAACAGTTAAAATTTTAAAACTAAAAACTTTAAAAGGGTTTTTTATTCCTTAAAACTATTGACATGGGCTTTTTCATGTATTATCTTTGCACTCCTTTCTAAGGAAAATTTTCAATAGCTTAAAAAATGTACCAGACCACATAATCATTCAATGCCTTTACATATTCTAAAGGCGCGGGAATAGTAATGATTTTTTCAAAAATAAAGTAAAGCATTAACGAATAAAGGGAGAAATTGCTCAAGAAGAAACAATAAGATTAATTTTTTGTTAATCAGTTTTGAATAAATGACAAATTTTAACAGGCTTTCTCTCCACACAAATAAAAAAAGTACTGAACCAAGATATCGTTATTTACAGTAGGTTGAATGTTTTATTAGCACTGCCTGCACACCCGGTTTAAAACAGTGTTCTTGGGTTCCATCTGATTATTTAAAAACTAATTATAAACTGATGAAATTATCGGATTTTAAATTTAACTTACCTGCCGAACTAATTGCAGATCGCCCATCTGAAAACAGAGATGAATCGCGTTTAATGGTTATACATCGCAAAACAGGTGAAATTGAACATAAGACTTTTAAAGATGTTTTGGAGTATTTTGATGATGGAGATGTAATGGTAGTTAATAATACCAAAGTCTTCCCTGCACGTCTTTACGGAACCAAAGAAAAAACCGGAGCCAAGATTGAAGTTTTTCTGCTCAGAGAACTAAATCGCGAAGCCCGTTTGTGGGATGTACTGGTTGATCCTGCCAGAAAGATCAGGATTGGCAATAAGCTCTATTTTGGTGAAGATGATAATCTTGTGGCAGAGGTAATTGACAATACTACATCCAGGGGTCGTACCCTCAGATTTCTTTTTGATGGCACCTACGACGAATTCAAAAAAACAGTTGAAACATTGGGTGAAACTCCACTCCCCAAATTGATCCGTCGTCCGGTAGAACCTGAAGATAAAGACAGATACCAGACTGTTTTTGCCAAAAGAGAAGGTGCCGTTGCTGCACCCACTGCCGGAATGCATTT
>SKSE01000038.1 GCA_007118135.1 Bacteroidales bacterium
CCGTCAGGGTCAACTCCCCACCATCGTCCGTCTATTTTCTTAACATGGAAGAAACCGGTGGCTTCTGTTTGTTTATCCAGCCATCCTCCATACCTGCTTAACCTTTGCGGTTCTTCTGGAGTTTCATATCCGGCAAGGTTTCCTACAACTCTGGTTTTAAAAGGTTCATAGTCAGTATAACTCCTTGTGCCATCCGAATGATATAGTTTGCGTTGGGCCTCAATAGTAATATACTCTTGCTCAGGCGGGTTATCAGTATTTGATTTGCAACCCGAAAGGCTCAGAGTTATTGATAAAATAAAAAATATAAATTTTCTCATGTCATATGGTTTTTTGAGAAGTTTTTTGAGGAAATTTCATCCATACTTTATGTTTTATAGACTCTTTTTCCTTCAGATGTTGCCTGGGTCGCATTTGAAGGAACAATACATGAAAAGTCCTGATTGTAGTTTAATACATCCGGTACACCCTTATTGCATTTAATACAGGGCGATCTAATATGGATTCGAATTGTATTCTAAGCCCATCATCATTATGTGCATTTACATTAAATTTTTTGATGATAGCCCTTTCTGACCCGACCTGTTCCGTCATATCAAAATCATTTAAAACCCTGGAGCCATTGATGTTTACATGAAATTTTCGTCCATCAAAATCTTCACGGATGAGATCTTGCCCGAGATTGTAAACCAGGGCCATCCTTTCTACACCCGTTTCCAGTTCTGCAAAATAAAGGTAAACAGCGTATCTTCCGTTGGGCACATCGAGCCGGAATTCTTCAATGCCAATCCTTTTTGTTTGAAATATGGGATCGTGATCTGTTCCCAGAATATTGATTTCACTGGCAGGTAATGCTCCGAATCTTGACCTGGGCAGGTTTCTTTCACCACCAATATAGCCCCAACTGCCTTCAGAATACGGTTGCTCAGGAATGAAAACCAACGCACCGTCTTTATCTTCAAAGTAACGCTTCGAGCCGAGGGTAACATTGATCTCCGTAAACGGATGGTCCGGATCTCTTAAATCAGCGGGAATCTGTCTGAATACAGAATGATAAAGATCGCGGATAACTTTACCGTCTGAATTTATGGAAGCTTCCACGGTATTAGGTCCATGTACAAATGGAATTTGGACTTCTACCACATTATTCACAACCGGAAATACTCCAAGTTTTCGGGAGTTGTGCATTACCTCTACCTCCTCAGCATTGGAATAGATCTTAAGGGGCTGTATAGTAATCCCATTTTCATCGGCCACACCACCTCTGTTTTGCCAACCCTTGCTTCCGATCATTACCAGGGGGTCTTTTCTCAGGAAAGCCTTGTATAGCAGGTATGTATCTTTGGGTTTGCGATCGGTGGTCATAATTCCTTTATTGTTGATATGAGGCATGGCATCGCCCCGCAATTCTGAATGAAAATCGTTGAGGTTCCAGATATTGGCACCCATAACAAAGGGTCTGTTCATGATGGCCCTCAGGTAATGCTCGTGATAGATATTACCATATTCGGCCGTAAAATCAAATCTTTCCGGATCGAAAGAATACAACCGTGGGTCAACATCGGCACCATATTCTGATATAAAAAACGGAATGTCAGGGTATTTTTCGTGAAAATTATCCATAAACTGGTCAAACCTTTCCAGATGCGGGCTATACCAACCCTGGTATAAATTCCAGCCTACCAGCATTGGTAATTCAACCAGCTCAGCAGCTTCGTAAAGAGACTGAGCACCATGAAAAACCAACATAGTGTAGCGGTACGGATCTTCTTCGCGAATGGCTTCTTCGACTGCTTTGCCATACCTGGCTACATTGGCAGTATACTCATCAAACCGATCGGTATTTCTTTCGAAGGGTGGGCGTAGCATTATCTCATTCTGATGAATCCAAATTAAAACTGATGGACGGTTAAAATCCTGACGGATCATTGCCCTGGCCATTTCAATACTGTTTTGGGTAAATGCCTCACTTTCGGTAATATAATTTATTGCAGGAATTTCAACAGAAGTTATGATGCCCAATTTATCACACATTTCCATAATCACTGGATCCTGGGGATAGTGTGAAACCCGAAGAAAGTTTCCTCCCATTTCTTTCAGCAACATTACGTCTCTAACGTGCATCTGATCGGGCAACGCATTTCCCATGCCATCGTAGCACTGGTGTCGGTTGGTTCCAATGAGTTTAATATGTTCATCGTTAAGGAAAAATCCTTCTTTTGCATCAAACCTGAACCAACGTAAACCCAGTGGGTTATGTACTTCATCCAGCAAACGGCCGCTTACCGGATCATAAATTCTTGAATAAACTGTGTATAAATGCGGATTTTCGACACCCCAAAGCAAGGGATTATTAATAATTATCTCCTCCTGAATATTTTCGTATCGGTTGCCCGGGCGAATATTTGCAAGGACACCTTGTTTTTTAACTTCAATGCCTTCCGGAGAAATAAAGGTATGTTCAATTCTGACGTCTGCTGGGTTCTCGCTTGTATTCTCCACGAGTGTTCTGATAGAAACGGAGGCTTTTTCATGCGAAACCTGTGGGGTTGTTATGTAAACACCCGAAGAAGCATAATCAGTTAAGGAGATATGCACTTTTTCGGTGAATTTTAAATACACATCGCGATAAACACCCCCGAAGAAAGTAAAATCAGCAGCTAATGGTGGAATATCGGGATGATAGGAATTATCTACTTTGATGGCAAAAAGGTTAAACTCATCAGGCTTTATGTAGTCAGTAATATCAAATGAAAATCTGGTGTATCCTCCAATATGTTTGCCTACTTTTTGTTCATTAACGAAAAGTTCTGTTATCTGATTTGCACCTTCGAAATATATATATACCTGCCTGTCAACAGCTTCCTCCCCGATGTAAATATTACGTCGGTACCAGCCTTCTCCTCTATAATAACCGAGGGGCTCACTCACAGCATCAACAGCATTCCAGGTATGAGGAATATTAACTACTTCCCATTTCTGATCATCAAAAATCAGTGAATGTGCGCCTTGTTTTTCGCCTTTTGAAAACCGCCAGGCTTCATTTATGGTGTAGGAGGAACGGGCACCAAATGTGCTGGCAAAAATAGATGCAAACAGAAAGGTAAATAAAAAAAACTTGATTTTCATTTTAGCAGAAGGTTTAGAAATTGAACAAATTTCCGGCATTTCCTATGGATAAATAAATTATGTTTTTGGGCATACGCCCGATAGTATGAAGGTAATAACTGAAAAATATATGGATGAAAAAGGTAAAATGAAGCCCGGAGAAAAAACAAACGATTACCTGCCCGTTTTGCGGCAGGTAATCGTTAACTTATAATCTTATTTAATCAGTACTTTTACTGCAGCAGCATTAGAGCCACCATAAAGTTGTAAAATATAAATGCCCGTTTCGAGCGCAGAAGCATTAATTTGAGAAGAGTTACTGTTTAAGTTTCC
>SKSE01000080.1 GCA_007118135.1 Bacteroidales bacterium
CAGTTTATCGATAATGAGCCCGGTCCCAAATTGGTTGCAGTAACATCTACCATATCTGGTGAGGGGAAAACTTTCTTTGCCATGAACCTGGCGGGGATACTCGCATTCAGTGATAAAAAGGTAATTGTTATTGACTTCGACATGCGAAAACCCAAAATTCACCTGGGCTTTAATGTTGACAATGTGAAGGGTGTAAGTACTATCCTTTCAAATATTGACGCAATTGATGATTGTATTCAACCGTCGAAGGTAAAGAATCTTGACTTTATTACCGCAGGACCTGTGCCACCCAACCCATCTGAATTGATCCTTACCCCGCGTATGGATGAAATGATGGAGCATCTTAAAAGTAAATACGATTATGTAATTATTGATAATCCACCTGTGGGAATTGTTACCGATGGAATGAAGAGTATCCTTATGTCAGATTATCCCATTTATATTTTTAAGGCAAATTACTCGAAACGGATGTTTATCCAGAATGTAAACCGACTTATTTCAGAAAGCCATATCAAAAAACTATCTGTTGTTCTTAATGCGGTGGATAAGGAGTATTCAAGCTATGGCTATGATAAAGGTTATTCCTATGGATATTATTATGGTGGATATGGTGCAGGGTACGGATATTATGACGATCAGTATGCCATAATGAAAAAGGGCCTTTGGAGGCGTTTGTTGAATTTTGGAAAAAAATAGAAGGAAAGAGATTGTAGAAATGAAAGTTACGGAAACTCCCTTTGAAGGGCTTTTTATTATTGAACCTTCTGTCTTCGAAGATGACAGGGGGTATTTTTTTGAATCATGGAACCGAAAGAGATTTCAGGAATTCGGACTTAATGCTGATTTCGTTCAGGACAATCAATCCATGTCTTCAGCCAATGTGCTCAGGGGACTGCATTTTCAGGTTCCTCCCTGGGAGCAGGGGAAACTGGTGAGAGTACTACAGGGTTTGGTGCTTGATGTTGTGGTTGATCTTAGAAAGAATGAACCCACGTTTGGTAAACACTTCAGTCTTGTTATGTCAGGTAGGCAGAAAAATATGCTTTGGATTCCTCCCGGCTTTGCACATGGTTTTCTTACCCTTGAAGACAATACAGTGTTCTTTTATAAATGCACCCGGTTTTACCACCGTGAATCAGACACTGGTATTGCCTGGAATGATCCCGACCTGGGTATCGACTGGGGTATTGATAATCCTGTTGTCTCTCAAAAGGACCATAAGGCCATGAGATTCCGGGATTTTAATAGTCCGTTTTAGGATTTATGAAACAGGTTTGTGAAATCAAAATGGAAATTGAATGACCGAGAACCTACTAATTATATATGGTGCTTTTTTCATAGCAGCCCTGGTTTTTTCCCTGATTATAAACAGGTTTTTGCTAAAGTTTGCCAAAACATTAGGTATAAGAAATTCAGGCGAAACCATTATTCGATGGAGTGCTACTTCAAAGCCTTCACTTGGAGGTATATCTTTCTACATTGTCTTTTTGTTTTCGGTAATCCTGATTTCTTTCATTTTTCCCGATGGCACAGTCTTTTTTAATTTACAATCGCTGGGGATACTTGGAGTCGTAACTCTTGGTTTTCTGTTAGGGCTATTTGATGATGCATGGAATACAAAACCGTGGATTAAATTCTTTACTCAGATGATTTGCGGGGTTTTTCTGATTGTCACTGGAACATACATTCAGATTTTTGAAAGTAATCTTTTCAATTATTTACTAACCCTTTTCTGGGTGGTGGGTATGATGAACAGCATCAATATGCTTGATAATATGGATGGCATAACAGCCATTGTATCCTTTGCAATAGCCGTAACTATTTTTACAGGAATCCTGCTGCGAAATGAATTACAAAATCCCATACTGGTTATTATACTTGGTCTGATGGCCGTCCTGATAGCATTTTTATACTACAACTGGAATCCTTCAAAAATGTATATGGGTGATACCGGAAGTCAGTTTCTGGGAGTTTTGCTTGCTTTACTTGGGATCATTTTTTTCTGGAATGGAGAAGGATTTTCAATTGACAGCACTCCTTTAATGCGTTTCATAACTGTGGCCATTATTTTTGCACTTCCCATCATTGATACTACTACCGTGTTTTACAAACGTATTGCAAAAGGTGGATCACCCTTTGTTGGGGGAAAAGACCACACGACACATCATCTTTCGTACCTTGGATTGAGTGACCGTAGCGTCGCTTTGGTATTTACAGGCATCTCAATTCTTTCTTTAGCTTTTACAATAATTTTTACCCAATTCATTAGCAAATGGGCTTTGATACACCATATCATTTTGGTGGCTTATTTTATTATCCTGTTTGGATTTCTTTTTATTGTGGGAAATATGAATAAAAGACTAAGCCAGTAATTCCATCAGAAATTTACACTGAAGATCAGTTGAAAGTTTGGGTCCCTTTCTTTTGGAAAGGCAACCTGTACTCCAAGCTGAATGGGTGCGTATAAGCCCAGCAAATGCATGTCGCCTGACAATCCAAAGCCACTTGATGAAAAAACTCTATTGTCGGTTTGACTATCGGGAAAATCCACTGCCCTGGCAAAATCATGGAATACATAGCCTCTTATACGTTTAAGGTACAATAGGTAGGGAAGGCTGATATCAGGATAAAGAATGGGAAATGCATAGTCGATATTGAATGATGATAGTGTCCGATGGCTTTGACCGGTAACACCCCTTGGGTATGAGATGATATTTCCAAAGCTGTAAATAATCGGAAAGGTTCCTTCCGCAGTTTCATTTACACCCCTTTTTCTTTGCTGGATTCCGGCACTTAATCTGATACCGTGATGACGAATTACCCCGGGCAGATACAAAATTCCTCTGAAAGCTGTTACTGAGCCCATATCGTTTCCTTCCCATGGTGTATGGCGATAATTGAAATCAATTATGATTCCTTCCCGCGGAAATATATCGCGGGCTAAAGTGCGTCTTTGCCAGTACATGAGAAACCTGTAATCCTGGGTGAAAAACCGGGTGGGAACAAAACTACGGTAATCGTTTCCGGCAAAAATAGAGTCTGGTGTATGCCGGCTTTCCTGCACATCGATAATACCTGCCCTTATCCAGGGTGTAATACCATAAAAATATCCGCCCTGTTGAAAACGAAGAGGAACAGAAACAGCAAGTCGTATTGCATCCTCTCTGTAAACGAAATTATGAAAGGTTATTGTGTCCTGGGTTCTGACAGAATAATAAAATCTTCGGTCGCCGGTTTCCGCTGTCAGCCCGATAACAGGATACAAGCCATGATAAGAAAATGAACCCAGTATTCGTCCGGTTTGATCATTATAATCCCATTCATATCCTGCCTGTGCAAATGCTGTGCTGAGCTTATTTTGAAAAAGAAGTGAAAATCCAGGATATGCTTCCAGTAAATCAACATCAATGGATGCAGGAACCCAGCTATGCAAATGGAATAGATTGCGTAACCGGCTGTAGCGTTTGATTTCATAATCATCCCGGGGAAGCACATCCGGACTTACCACAGTATTTTCCTGATCTGCCAGCATGGTATGAAAGGCTTTGGAATTATCTTCTACCAGTTCAAGAGGTCGTTGTTCAAATTGGTCAGGCTTAAGGATGCTCACCTGATATCCTTGTGCAGTGTATTCAGAAAACACTATGTTCCTTTGTCCGTTAACACTGGCATTTACAGCTCCAAAAGCAGAGGATACGACCTGCTCTACCATACTGTTTCTTCTGCGGTAAAGATAAATATTATCAATCCCCGACCAGGTTCCATTGAAGAGGATATCCTCTCCACTGTATACCGGAGAAGAAATATCCCTGTCTTCTGCCCTTAGTAAAGTTTCAGTTGTTTTATTTTCAATCAATATTTCTTCAAGTCGTTTGCCGGACTCATCCAGGGCGATTACCGCCAGTCTTTTACCTGATTCATGCCAGGTGGGCTGCATAATAAAATCATTATCGCCCAGTGTTATATACCATTTTTCTTCACCGGTTTTCCTATCCACCAGTACCAATGAGTTTTTTCCTTCGGGCGTTGTTTTTACAGCTGCGATGCTTTCTCTATCAGGAGAAAGAGCAGGGGAGAAGTATCTTCCCTTATCGGTGATCCTTTCGCGGATGCCGGAAGTCATATCCCAGGCCATAATTTCGGCATAGTTCCGGTGCTCCCATCTTGGGTCAGGACGGAATTCACTCCAGACCAATGTGCCATTTCTATAATGTATTGACTGTGGAAACACCGTTCCAGGGTGAAAAAGTTCCTTTTCAGTTCCGTCAGAATGAATCATTACAAAAGTTGTAATATCTTTTAGGCCGGTCCGCAAAGCCAGGATTGTGCTGTCGTTTACCCATTGTGGGTAATGATAACTTGTAAATAAGCGGTTTTCGGGACTTATCTTTTCTGTTGGGGAATAGGTATGCGATTCCATTTGCTCAGTCCAGTGATTTTTGAGCCTTCGGAAAGTATGGTTATAATGTCGTATCTGTCCACGACCAAATTGTCTTCGCATTTCAGCCGAGAAGGGGTATAGTCCCCACGGACGGCGTGCCACATTATTTACTATTTGACTCCATGCTTCAGCACCATGTTCTTCGCGTGCCGTTGATATTAGTTGATATCCTAACTCATAATAGTTAGGTACATGGTCTTTATAAGATCCAAAGACTGCTTTATCAAAGGAGTAAGTACCGTAGTTAAGTATCTGTGCCCTTAGGCCCTGTTCAAATCGGGGCAATCGACCACGCCCTGCTCTGGTAAATGCGGTTTCTGTTGCCACTGCATCCCCTTCCAAAAACCAAAGAGGCAAATGTCCGACAACCGCTCCGGTACCCATTTCGCCAAAAAGGATACCCAATAGCCGGGTTAACCCCTGGTTGAGCTTATCGATTTGCACTACGTGCCTGAATTCATGAATCACAAGTCGCTCCATCCAGTCATGGAAATCATTGTTGGAAGGGGCGTTGGTGTAAAGTTCAATGCGTCGGGGTGCCCAGGATACAAAACCATTGGAAACGATGGTCTGGTTGTGAACAATTACTGAAACTTTCCGGGGTTGATGCTCCAGGCTTTTTCCGACATTTTCGTATGACCATTCAAGAAGCCTTGTTATATAACGCGCCTGGTCTTCATACCCCTGGGGAAAGATTACCTGAAAGTTCTCCGTATTGATTTGTTTCCAGCGAATACTTGCCGGATCCTGACCAGCTGAGTAAAACTGTGCAAAGTTTTCAGAGCCGTTAAGAATAAGCAAACAGATAAATATAAGTTTGAAGAAAGTTTTAATTTCCATAGGTTAATTCCCGGGGTTGGTATCAAAGCAAAGATAAAACTCTTTTTCAGGGTGAATACAATGATAAATTAAAAAAGTTCACCAGGGATGTTATCCTTTGGGTTTTGGACGCTGAGCCAGTCGAAGCGTGATTTCAGGGATGGCATCCCTGAAGGGTGCACTGCAGTTTTTATTACCAGAGGTGTATAAGGGATGCCATCCCTTTCACATTTTGACACCGTCTTTTCCACATATTACTTAGCTGTTTCCCCTTCAAAAAACCTCCAAAGATTATCATCAGGCACGGGGGCAATGATCTCTATAATCTCATCTTTAACCGGATGTTTGAATGACAATTTACGGGCATGCAGGTGTATGCTGGCATCGGAATTGGAGCGGTCGAAGCCGTATTTCAGGTCGCCTTTAATAGGACAACCCATTTCTGCCAGTTGCGCCCGCACCTGGTGATGACGCCCTGTAATGAGTTCCACTTCAAGCAGATAATAATCACGGCTTTGGGCAATAAGAGAATAGTTCAGTTCAGCTTTTTTGCTGTTGGGTGTAGGAAGTTTAGTAGCGTAAGACTTATTCTGTTTCTCGTTCTTCTGCAAATGATGCACCAGAGTGCCCGAACCTTCCGTTGGAGCATTTTTTACCACAGCCCAGTATTTTTTGTGAAGTTCACGTTTTTGCAGCATAGCATTAAGTCTGGTAAGCGCTTTGGATGTACGGGCAAATATTACTGCACCACTAACCGGCCGGTCGATGCGGTGTACCACTCCAAGGAACACATTGCCGGGTTTACCATACTTTTGGGCGATGTAAGCTTTTACCAGGTCACTCAGTGGCATATCACCGGTTTTATCACCCTGTACAATTTCAGATGGCAACTTATTGATAATAATGATATGATTGTCTTCGTAAAGAATACGGGATATGAAGGATTGGGCGGTGGTCATAGGTTGAGCTTAAGTTTAAGGTTGAGAAGTTTATAGGTTTAGGAGTTTATGCTTCTTTGATCTTCTGGTCACTGTTTTCTGGTTTCCGTTTTCCGGTCTCCGTTTCCTTATATGCCTTATATGGTTAAAAGTCGGGATCTGAGTCGAATCTGAGTTCATCGGAGTATTCTCCGGGTACGACTTTAGGTTCGTGCCCGGAGTTTGGATTCCAAGGGATTGCATCCCTTCATTCGATTCTAATTTCCTAATATCTGTCTGCGACAAGCTGTTTCTTATTTGGCCAACAGGCAGGTTTGTCAGGGATGCCATCCCAAGCAGCTCCGATCTCCCGTCTTCGGTATCTGTTCTTCGGTCTCAATCCTCCCTAATACTGTTCCCTCTCATTGGGAAAATCAATACTCTTCACATCCTTGATATACATCTGCACGGCACCCTTCATTTCTTCGTAAAGATTATGATAACGACGCAGAAAACGGGGTGAAAAATCCTGGTTAATTCCCAGCATATCATGTATTACCAGTACCTGGCCGTCAACAGCACTTCCAGCTCCGATACCTATGGTAGGGATTTTTATACTCTGGGTAACTTCTTCGGCCAGTTTAGCGGGTATCTTTTCCAGAACCACGGCAAAACATCCTATATCTTCAAGCAACTTTGCATCTTCTCTGAGCCGGTTGGCTTCTTCCTCATCCCGTGCACGAACCACGTATGTGCCGAATTTATTAATGGATTGTGGCGTTAGCCCCAGATGCCCCATTACGGGTATACCTGCCGATAGTATGCGGTCTATAGATTCTTTAATCTCACGGCCTCCCTCCAGCTTCACTGCATTGGCATTGGATTCTTTCATGATACGAATGGCTGAGTTGAGTGCTTCGCGGCTGTTTCCCTGGTAGGTGCCGAAAGGAAGGTCAACTACAACCAGTGCCCTTTCCACCGCGCGCATGACAGAACCGGCGTGGTAAATCATTTCGTTAAGAGTTATTGGCAATGTTGTTTTATAACCAGCCATAACATTTGCGGCTGAATCGCCCACCAGTATTACATCAATGCCGGCCTCGTCAATGATACGGGCCATAGAGTAATCATAACAGGTAAGCATGGAAACTTTTTCACCCTTGAGTTTCATTTCCTGCAACACATGGGTGGTTATTTTGGGAAATTTCGATGCATTCATGATTATCAGATTTAGGTAACCTTGAACCCGGCAGGTTTATTATTGTTTGAATAATACTGCAAACCTACGGATTTTTTTTCTGAAAATAACAAAGGCCGCCCATTTGGGAAGCCTTTGAATTTTAAATAAAAACAAATTTTCAGAAAGGCCAGAAATTATTATCGTTCCATACCTTTTCGGTGAGTTGTTTATTGATGTCAAGCAGTAGTTGATAATGGCCTTTTTCCCAATCGGCCAGCCATTGATAAAGTTCTTTCTCATTAGGATCATCCGAGTCCTGCGCCCTTTGCTCATACACTTCAATAGATTTACTTTCCATGTCAATAGCGGCAGAAATGGCAGCAGCTTCAAATCCTGCACCGGAAATGTCCTTTTTGATCTTTTCGGTAAGGATACTGTTGGCAATGGCATCTTCTTTGGCAAGTGCTTCCAGCTGGTTTTTATCAAACTTCTGGTTCTTTTTGTAATGGGTAAATTGTTTGCTCAAAAACTCAATGTGCGCCTGCTCCTCATCAGCCATGGTTTTAAAAATATTCTTTACCTCCTCATTGGGGGTTTGGTTTGCCACCATCTGGTACAAACTTTTTCCACGGTTTTCCATGATAATGGCCTGTTTCAAAATTTCAGTCACTTTACTTTCCATAGGGTTATGATTTTTTTGTTTGAATAATTCTTTTCAGTTTATAGTATCAAACCTAAGGGTTTTTTGGCTAAATCGGGAGAAAAAAGTGAAATATTTTGAAGAAAGTTGGAAGTCTGAAGTCCGGAGACCGGAGACCGAAGGCGATTCGGGAACCGGAAGCTTACGCCGGCCAATTCCCCCTTTTAAGGGGGCGAGGGGGATGTAAAAGCCGGAACCGACACTCCGACGAACTTTGCTTCACTTCAGTTCTTGACTTTTAACCATATAAGACATATAAGATTTAATAAGGCATATAAGGAAACGGAGACCGAAGGCCAGAGACACTAAACCCCTCAACTCATAAACTTTCTCTTAAACTCAATCCAAACCTTGTAGATTTAAATAAAAAATATTAAATTTGTGCAAATTGAAAATGAAATTTACAATATGCATAAATATATTGATAGACAGATCGAAGATTTTGTGAAGGAAAACATGCAGGTGTTTCCTGCAGTTCTTATCACTGGTCCACGCCAAAGTGGTAAATCTACTTTTGTAAAGAATCTTTCCAATGATATTGATGCATTCGTTTATCTTGACCTGCAGGATAGAAATGATCTGGCAAAACTTGCTGAGCCTGAGTTGTTTTTTGATACCAACAGGGAGAAAATCATTTGTCTTGATGAAATACAATTAATGCCTGATCTTTTTTCAATCCTGCGTAGCGAAATAGACAAAAACCGGCGTAACGGAAGATTTATACTGTTGGGTTCAGCTTCGCGCGATTTAATTCAGAAAAGCTCCGAATCGCTTGCAGGTAGAATAGGAGTTGTTGAGTTAACACCCTTTACTTTTTCAGAATTGCAGAAAGAGAGTGATTTTGATGTAAAACGTTTCTGGTTAAGAGGCGGGTACCCTGAAAGCTATCTGGCCGGAACCGATTCGGCGAGTGCTATCTGGAGAGAAAATTTCCTGCGAACCTACACTGAGCGTGATATTCCTCAACTGGGATTTCAGATACCGGCCATTCAAATCAACCGTATGCTTCAAATGTGCTCACATTTGCATGCCCAGATTTTTAACGCGTCAAAACTTGGAGAGTCTCTGGGATTGACCCATCCAACTGTAAAACGTTATCTTGACCTTCTGGAACAAACCTTTATTCTGCGATCATTGCAACCTTATGAGGCCAATACCAAAAAAAGATTAGTTAAATCACCCAAGGTTTATTTTCGTGATCCGGGTCTTTTGCACAGGATTCTGCAATTGGATGATTTTAATGACCTTATGGGACACCCGGTATTTGGTCCATCCTGGGAAGGGTTGGTGATAGAAAATATTATTACCTGTTTTCCCGACTGTAAATATTCATTTTACAGAAGTGCCACAGGCGATGAAGTAGATTTAGTCATGCAACGAAAAAGAGTTACCGTTGCTATAGAATGTAAAGCATCTACTGCTCCTAAGCTGAATAAGGGCTTTAGCAGGGCTTATGAAATTGTGAAACCATCTCTGACGCTTGTAATTGCTCCTGTTAACGAAAAATATCCCATAAAAAAAGATACTTACGTATGCGGGCTTAAGGATGCTATTGAGATGATTGAGAAACGAGTTTAGACTTCAAACAACTCCGGGCACGAACTTAAAGTCGTACCCGGAGACCTCTGCGTAACTCCGCGTCTCTCCGTCTCCCCGGTTCCAAAAATCATAAATCACAAATCATAAATCAAAAACCCCCCAACTTTCCCCCAGTAATATTACATTTGCATTTTGTAAATTAACAGAATTGAAAATTTAACCATGCATACTCACTCCCGGCAACAGGAACTTATCAGTCAGTTATTTGAACAGTGGATTGGTGAAGTTCCGGCATATATCCATACATTGCCCCCTTCAGGATCCGACCGAAAATATTTCAGGATACACTATAGCAAAGGTTCCGTTTTGGGTGCCTACAATCCCATTGAAGAAGAAAATACCGCATTTCTGAGTTTTACCAAACATTTCAGATCAAAGGGCTTACCGGTTCCCGAGTTACTGGCGGAGGATACCTCAAACTATGTGTATCTGCTGGAAGACCTGGGTGATACCACTTTGTTTTCCTTACTTCCCCACCAGAGAGAACCGGTATTATTCGAAAATGATGTAATGGATTACTACAGAAAGATCCTTGACATCCTTCCGCATTTCCAGATTGAAGCAGCAAAGGATATGGATTTTTCTGTATGTTTCCCGCGCCATGCCTTTGACCGCAACTCCATGATGTGGGATTTGAACTACTTTAAATATTATTTCCTGAAGCTGGCGGGTATTATTTACGATGAGCAGAAGCTGGAGGACGACTTCCAGTCCTTCTGTGATTACCTGCTGGAAGCCGATGATCAGTATTTTCTGTATCGTGATTTCCAGTCGCGCAACATCATGATCCGCGGTGGCGAGCCGTGGTTTATTGACTACCAGGGTGGCCGTAAAGGGGCACTGCAATACGATATTGCATCGCTGCTCTTTGATGCCAAAGCCAATCTGCACCCCGGTCAGCGGGAAGAGATGCTGAATTATTATATTCAAAGCCTGCAAAAACACATTCCTGTTGAAGCAGAAAGTTTCCGGGCGCACTTTTACGGGTTTGTACTTATCCGCATCATGCAAGCCATGGGAGCATACGGTTTCAGAGGTTTTTATGAGAAAAAGCCACTGTTTCTGCAAAGTATTCCTTACGCCAAACGCAATTTGCTGTGGTTGATGGAGAACGATAAAATTCCTTCATGCACACCCTATCTGAAACAGATTGTTGAAAAGATCATCAAATCGCCGAGTTTGAAGCAGTATGATAAGCCTTCTACAGGATTGAAAGTAAGTATCCGCAGTTTTTCTTATAAAAAAGGATTTCCGGTAGATGAGTCGGGCAATGGAGGAGGATTTGTGTTTGATTGCCGCAGCCTGCCAAATCCCGGAAGAGAAAACGCATATAAAAAAATGACTGGTAAAGATATACCTGTAATCAAATACCTGGAAAATGAACCAGCGGTGCGTGAATTTTTTGAAAATACAACCGCACTAGTGGAAAAATCCGTTGAGACTTATCTTGAACGTGGTTTTGTGCACCTGATGGTATGCTATGGCTGTACCGGGGGGCAGCATCGTTCAGTTTACAATGCCGAAAGACTGGCAGTACATCTGGCTCAAAAGTTTGATGTTACCATCGACTTGCAGCATAATGAAGAACTATCATGGCCTAATTGATAAGTGAATGTCAAAGAAGATTTGTAAAACGGGTACTAAATCCAAACCCAAAAAGGGTAAGTTTGAATGCAAGAAATGTGGTTTGACAGCAGACAAGGAGAAACACTTGTGCAAACCCAAAGATAAATAACGTGATATGACCGACACAGCAATGATCTTTGCGGCAGGACTGGGTACCCGTCTTGCTCCTTTGACCAGTAACCGGCCCAAGGCCCTGGTTGAACCGGCCGGAAAGATCATGCTGCAGCGAACGGCTGAAAAACTCATCAAATCAGGTATCAGAAGAATCATTGTAAACATCCATCATTTTCCGGAAAAAATGCGCGCTGCCATTGATGCATTGCATTATGATGGTGTGGAATTTATCATTTCCGATGAAAGCGAAGAGCTGCTCGATACAGGTGGCGGATTGCTCAAGGCGGCAGAGCATCTGAAAGGAGAAAAACCGTTTATCGTGCACAATGTGGATGTGATATCCGACATTGACCTGCAGGAGATGTACGAAAACCATGTCAGTCATGATGCACTGGCCAGCCTGGCTGTGGCACGCCGCGAAACCACAAGGTATTTCAACTGGCATGAAGGACGTTTATGCGGATGGAAAAACCTGAAAACCGGCGACGAGATAAAATGCTTCCCCGTTAAGGGTAGTATTGAAAAACTGGCCTTCAGTGGTATCCATATCATCCATCCGGAAATATTTGATTTGATCACCGAACGGGGAAAGTTCTCCATTAACCAGATTTATCTGCGCCTGGCCTTCGAGCATCGTATCATGGCCTATGAGCACGACGCCCGCTTCTGGGCCGATATAGGCACCCCCGAAAAACTTGCTGCAGCTGAAAGACTATTGCTTTCCTACCCTGAAAAATTCTGATCTCATGCCCTTTCTCGACAAAATAGCACAACATGTCCTGGAGAATAACAGTCAAAGGCTTCACCGCATCTGCCTGGTAACCCCTAACCGCAGGGCAGGGTTGTTTTTGAAAAAATACTTCAGCCGAAGGGCAAAACATGCTATCTGGGCACCGGATGTGATGAGCATGGAAGACTTCATTTCCCGCGTAAGCGGTATCACCATCCAGGAACCCTTTGCTTTGCTGCTGGATTTTTATGATGTGTATGCTGCCATAGAAAAGGAAAACGCCGATCCACTTGAAGAGTTTCTCAAATGGGCTCCTGTGCTCATGAAGGATTTCA
>SKSE01000187.1 GCA_007118135.1 Bacteroidales bacterium
TCACTCATTCAAAAGAACATTGAAGAGATGCAGATGTTGGGTCTTGAACTGGAAGCTCTTGACCTGTATAATGAAGATGGTGCCAGTTTAAAGGATGCTATTGTGCGGTTTGGCAGGGGGTGCACGGGGGCATTTATTTCACCTGAAGGTTTGCTGCTTACCAATCACCATTGTGGTTATGGTATAATACAGTCGCACAGCAGTGTGGAGAATGATTACCTTACCAATGGTTTTTGGGCTGCATCACGCGATGAAGAGCTGCCCAATCCCGGTCTAACCATAACCCTGCTTGTACGGATGGAAAATGTTACCGGCCGCGTTATGGAAGCCCTTAATCCCAATATGGATGAGCGGCAACGCAGTCAAGCAGTCAATCGGGTTTCTCGCGAAATTGCTGATGAAGCCAGAGAAGATGGACGATACGAAGCCATGGTGAATCCCTTTTATTTCGGGAATGAGTACTTCCTGTTTGTGTACAACATTTATCGCGATGTGCGTTTGGTTGGTGCACCTCCTTCCTCTGTGGGGAAATTTGGTGGAGACGTGGATAACTGGATGTGGCCCCGCCATTCGGGCGATTTTGCGCTTTTCAGGGTGTATGCCGATGATGAAAACAACCCTGCTGATTACAGTGCCGACAATATCCCCTTTGAGCCTGCACATTTCTTTCCTGTAAGTAACCGTGGACTTGAAAAACATGATTTTACCATGGTTTATGGCTTCCCGGGGCGCACACAACGATATTTAACGTCGCGTGCTGTTGATTTTATTATTGAGAAAGAAAATCCAATGGGAATTGATGTGCGCACACGTATTCTTCAGATTTATGAACAGGAGATGGCAAAAAGTGATGAAGTTCGCATTCAGTATGCCAGCAAGCATGCGGGTATTTCAAATGCATGGAAGAGATGGATGGGCGAGAATCGTGGTTTGCTCCGATTGGATGCAGTAAATGTAAAAAAAGAACTGGAACATGAATTTGACACATGGGCCAATGCCGGTGCTGTTGAAACCGATCCCTATAAAGGACTGATGGATGCTTTTGCAGAAAACTACATTGAATATCACCCTTACAGGTTTGCCATGCGCCTGTATATGGAAGCTGGCAGAAGCATTGAACTTACCCGTTTTGCCGATCAGTTTGCACAACTGGTGGCTTTGAGCATGGAGAAAGATCCCGATCAGGAAAGGATAGATGCTGAGATTGAAAGACTTAAAAGTTCTGCCGGGAGCTTTTTCAGAAATTACAATAGCGATATCGACCGGCAGATTATGGCAGCAATGCTGAAAAAATACATTGTATATGCCGATGATATGCTCCCGTATGTCATTGAAGATATTCAGAAAAGATTTGGTGTAGATACGGAAAGATTTGCTGAACGTATTTTCAGCCGCAGTTTGTTTGTTTCGCAGCAACAGGTTATGGACCTTCTTGAAAATTATCGCCTGCGTCACCACCGCCGCATTGAAAGAGATCCAGCCTTTCAGTTAGCAAGGGGTATGGGAAGCTTTGTTATGGAGGAGGTCGTGCCAGGGCAACGAAGGTATGAAACTACTCTCGACAGCCTTTACCGTTTATATACCGCCGGTTTGCGCGTTATGAAACCGGAGTATAATTTTTTTCCTGATGCAAATGGCACACTCCGTATTACTTACGGTAGGGTAGAGGGCTCTTATCCGCGCGATGCGGTGCAGTTTCTTCCTTTTACCACCGGCGATGGCATTCTGGAAAAAGCTGCACAGACAGAAATCGAAGACTACCAAATATCTGAGCGGCTGGAAAGTTTACTCAGTAACCGCAGCTACGGAAGTTTTACTCATAACGATGAGCTTGTGGTAAACTTTGTGGCCAGCAACCATACCACCGGCGGAAACTCTGGCAGCCCGGTTATCGACGGACGTGGCAACCTGATCGGTCTCAACTTTGATCGCAGCTGGGAAAGCACCATGAGCGACATCATGTTCGATCCGGAGCAGTGCCGCAATATCTCTGTTAATTCACAGTATATTCTCTGGGTGATCGACCAGTATGCCGGAAAGGATTACCTGTTTGATGAAATGAATATCGTTATGGAGTAGTCGCCGGAATTTTATTTGTCGGCCATGAAAGCCTGGCTTCTGCGATGATTTCATCAGGGGTCAGGCTTTTGATTTTACTTTCGTAAATGAAAGACAGTATTTTTTTGTATTGTGCCAGGTATCCGCCGTATTTGTAATCCGTAAAGTAGGTATTGTGCCAAAGCAATGAAAAGTTGCAATTGTGTGGATTTGCCTCATAAAAGTCAATTATGATATCTGCAATCTTTCTCCTTTCTATTCTCATGTAATTGCGAAAGGTTGTATCCATAAACGTCAGGGGGGCTTCCACAAAATTATAGGGTTTACTTTTTTTGAAATTAAAAGGCTGGAAAGCACCTCCGTACGAATTTCTGAAGCCATAGCGCTCAGCAAAACCCAGGCTGGAGTCAAGCGTGATAGGCGAAGCTGATAATACGGGCCAGTGTTTTGGAGGTAAAAATTTCAGGAAATGATAGCGGTTATAGGGTTCAATGATTTTCCACCTGGCCAGTTTTTCATCAAAACTCATTTCCATAGTTGATTTGTGAATTGCGTTTACAAAGCCCCTTTTCCTGATTTTCTGCAAAAGTGTTAGCTCCTTTTGCAGGGAATAATCTGCATTTTTGATATTATGGCTGCCCTTGCCTTTGTTTACCAACCAGAAAAAAGTACTCTTCACATCGTACTCAGAGTTGATACGCATGATCCTGTCCATGTTCTTCCAATGGGGCTTGCGACTGATCTCTCCGGCAATGATGTTAAAAAATGCACCCAAATGAAGATTTTTGAGCGCCCAGAATCCATCCTGTTTTAATGAACCGTAAATCGTGTCAATATCATGGGAAATGAAAAAGGTACTTGCTTTGGGATTGCCCCTGATGTTTTTCTCGCTACAGAATTCATCAATGTACTGTTGCACCAGGTTTTTTTCTATGCTGTTGAATCTTTTCTGGTAAGATGATTTGTAACGGAACCTGCCGTAATCATCTATGTCGTTCTTCCCGAAGGAAAACTCCTGCAAACAGTTTACCATATAAAAGATGGTGGCAATGAGGTCTTTCCGTTTTTTAGAGTCCCGTATAAGTTGCTCTTCTCTGAATATTTTTTTATGTGAAAGCTCCGGTTTTTCCTTTACCAGTTCATCATAAAACTCCCCGGTAATTACTTCACTATGGGGATGCTCATGATCCCATACCAGGTCAGCATTGTCGGCTGAGTCTGTAAAGCTGAACCTTATGCGACGGTTTTTCCCAATGAGTAAAACGGTATAATATATCGGGAAGTAGTAAGAAGTGTTTTTCCGAATGTAAATTTTGAGCATATTTTGGGATTTTCTCAAAATACATTGTTCATTAGTGTCAGGCAAATGTAATGA
>SKSE01000332.1 GCA_007118135.1 Bacteroidales bacterium
ATCTTGAACCGGGTCCGCAAACCACTAAGATCCTGGTTTTGTTATCGGCCTGTTATGTGGCTTTTTCCATCGGCGCCAACAATGTGGCCAATGCTGCCGGACCTATTGCCGGGATGATGATAAACGAACTGGGTATTGATGCTACTGACGAAAACAGCTTCACTCTTATTGCCATTATGGCAACATTGCTCATTGCCCCATGTTTTGCCATCGGAAGTTCGCTCATGGGATTCAGAATTGTAAATGCCACAGGAAAAGGAATTGTGCAGTTTGGTGAAAAGGGAGCCATAGCTATATCAGTTGTTACCGCATCACTTTTGCTGCTGGCATCTGTAACCAAAGGAATTCCCACATCGCTGGTACAGTTGAATACCTTTGCCATTATGGCCCTGAGTATTTCAAAAACCGGATGGAAAAAGACAGTTCTGCACGGCACTATCCACAAGTTCTGGATGGTTTGGCTGGTGGCGCCTGTTTTTTCTTTCCTGCTTTGCTATATCTTGTTAAATCTGGCAGGGTATTATGGTTTGCTTTTTTCCTTCTAAAGTATAGTTCTTCAGAAATTTGACTGAAATTTCGTAGTATTAAATCAATTATTTTTTTTAAATTTGCAACACGGTTGCAAAAACTACAGAAAAAGCATCTTGTCTTAAAGTCCTTATAGTACAGATTATCCATTAACTTTCGACCATAATTATTAAACCGGGTATACCCAAAGATTAAGCACAGATATTATGAAAAGTATGAATAGGTTCAAGTACATTTTTTTGTCATCGCTTCTGGCATTCACACTGGCAGGATGCGCAGAAAGAGAATCCCGTGAAAACATTGTCTCAGTGAGCATTGCCCCCCTGCATTATTTTGTGGATCGGCTTACAGATGAAGCACTTGAGGTAAATGTAATGGTACCCCAGGGAGCCAGTCATGGTACATATTCACCCACTGCCCGTCAGATGCAGAAACTGTCTGATTCCGAAATATATTTTCAGGTTCCTTCGCTGGGATATGAGCAGGCATTTATCCGCAGGCTCAATGAATTGAATCCTGGAATTAAACACGTTGACCTTGGAAATTATATAGAACTGATTCGTGGGGAACGCATTGATCATGGAGATCATTTTCATGAGGGTGGAATTGACCCCCATATATGGATGTCGCCTAAAGTAATGCTGGAACTGTTACCTGTGCTACGCGATGCAATTGTGGAAATATATCCTGAACTGGAACCAACAATCGATGAGAACTATATTTATGTGTTTGCCGATGTGGAGAAAATGCACTTTGAAATTCAGGAAGTTGTCGAAAATTTAAGCCAGCGCCGATTTATGATTTTCCATCCTGCTCTTACTTATCTGGCGCGTGATTATAACCTGGAACAGGTTTCCATTGAACATGAAGGTAAAGAACCCTCTCCGGCCCAGTTAAGTCATCTGATCAGGCATGCAAAGGCTGAAAATATACCGGTAATTTTTATCCAGGAGGAGTATGACGTTCGAAATGCGCAGCTTGTGGCTCAAGAGACGGGAGCTGAAGTTGTTCAGATAAAACCCCTGGCCTATGACTGGCTTAATGAAATGGAAAAACTTTCCCAGAATTTAAATATTTATTTGCGATGAGCAAACCCCTGGCCATACTGGAAAATGTTACTACCGGTTATTTTTCGGAAGTTGTGCTGAAAAATGTGAACCTGGAAATTTTCCCCAACGACTTTGTTGGTGTTATCGGACCCAATGGCGGTGGAAAAACCACTATGATCAAGGTTTTGCTGGGTATTCTGCCCCTTTTTAAGGGCAAAGTGACTTTTCCGCAAGGCAAACTCAATATGGGTTATTTGCCACAGATTTCACAGATTGATAAGAGTTTTCCCATAACCGTTAGAGATCTTGTGGGCTCAGGCCTTAAAGCTGAAAAGAGTTGGTTCCCACATCTCACATCAAAACAAAAAACACTGGTTAACAAAATGCTGGATGAGGCAGGATTAATTAGCCTGGCATCAAAACCCATTGGTGAATTATCGGGTGGACAAACCCAAAAGGCTTTTTTATGCCGGGCGCTTATCAACGAGCCCCAATTGCTTATACTTGATGAACCCAATACTTTTGTAGATAAGGGTTTCGAACAGGAATTATACCGCTGGCTGAAGGAGTTGAATAAGAAAATGGCCATTTTACTGGTATCGCATGATATCGGCACCATATCTCCTATGGTTAAAACCATTGCCTGTGTAAATGGAACCCTGCATTATCATCCTTCCAACCAGCTTACTGAAGACCTTTTGAAAGTTTATAATTGTCCCGTTGATATAATCGCCCACGGTCCCCTACCTCACAGGGTTTTAAAGGAACATTAAATATGAGCGAAGTTTTCTCCATCCTGGAGTATGCCTTTTTTCGTAATGCGTTGGTCGCTGCCCTGTTAACCAGTTTACTTGCAGCCATGGTGGGTACCTATATTGTTTCCCGAAAAATTGTTTTCATTAGCGGAGGTATTACCCATGCATCTTTTGGTGGCATAGGCATGGCGTATTTTTTTGGTTTGAATCCTTTGGTGGGTGCAGCCATATTTGCCATTTTTTCAGCAACCGGTATCGAATGGATATCGCAAAAGGGTAAAGTGCGCGAAGACAGTGCCATTGCCATACTTTGGTCACTGGGTATGGCACTGGGTATTATTTTTGTATTTATGACACCGGGCTATACCCCCAACCTAATGAGTTTTCTCTTTGGAAGCATCCTTTCAGTGGGGAAAGCCGAACTTTACCTTTTGCTGGTTTTCTTTGTTTTAACCCTGATGTTTTTTATCATATTTTTCCGACCTGTGGTGTATACTGCATTTGATCCCGAATTTGCAAGGATAATGGGGATTCCTGTGGCATTTTTTCGATATACCATGTCGGTTATCATTGCGGTTGCTATTGTCATCAGTATCCGTACGGTAGGTATTATATTGGTACTGAGTCTGTTTACGATTCCTCAGATCACAGCAATGCTGTTTACCCGTGATTTTGCCAAAATAATCCCACTGGCAGCATTATGGGGTACACTGGGTTCCTTGTCAGGTTTGTTTTTTTCCTATTTCTTCAACATACCCTCAGGGGCAGCCATTATCTTTTTCCTTACTATTCAGTTTCTGATACTCAAGGGTTTTGTCATGGCCCGCGATTTCTTCAGAAGGGATGAGAAAGTTCTTGAATAGGAAATTCCGGAAATATTATTTCAATACTATCATTTTGCCTGAATAAACGTTTCCTTCCTCAAGGTAAATGCGGAATAAGTATATGCCACTATCAAACTGAGATGCATCCCATGTTATGGTACGCTGCCCCGATTCCATGAATTTTTGATTTGCAAGTAAAGCAACCTCGCGACCCGATACATCATATACTTTGATATTCACCTTTTGGGCAGTGTTCAGATGAAAACTGATATGGGTGATATCCCTGAATGGATTGGGGAAATTCTGCAATCCCTGCTGCAAAGGAAGTTCGTTAATAATCTCTTCCACGGAAGTGGTAACATCAAATTCATCTTCTCCACCTGCCTGCCAGTACCTTGCAGCAAACTCCTGGAAATATTCATTGGCAACCCGCGGATTATGTATAATGACAATATTTTCGTCGTTGGTAAAGTTGGCATTCGCCGACCAGTTATGCGAACCGGTAATTACCTTTGAATCCAGACTACCATCTAATCCATCGATGATAGCATATTTATGGTGCAACAAACCGAAGGCTGCCTGTGAAAAATGATGCACATCGGCCCATGCACTAAGGTAGACAAATTCGCTTCCCTGTTCGGCTATTGAACCAATGGCTCCACGAACACTAACCCCTTCATCAAATTTCGAGCGCATGGTGTTGCTGATGGAGCGTCTTGTTATCAGATTCAGTGCAAGATCAATACTCGCTTCTGCAGTTGTTAATGTGCGATTGATCTGCGCTTCCGCATTGGCCTGCGGGCTGAAATACAACTCAATTTTGGTTTCGTCTTCTCCAATCCAAAATATGGTTGGGTTTACAATCGATTTTTCATAACTGAAAAGTGCCTGACCGGGATTAAAGGCCCCTGATTCGCCGCCCCACATCTGGTTGAACTCACGAAGGTAAGCCCTTGCAAAAGCAACATCCTGGATGACTACCATATTCTGAAACTGACTGTATGTACCCTGATCGGTAGAATTCCAGGAACTGGTAATAGCAAATGATAGCGCAGGATCACTGTGATTGGCATCAAATACCGCAAATTTATTGTGCATTTGTGCCGTTCCCAGGCTTTGCACTGCTTTTACACCGGCAGCATAAAGCTGGGTTACAATTTCATTGGTGCTTCCTGTATGTCCTGAAACAATTACCCGGATATCTACACCTCGGTTGTGAGCTTCGATTATTTCGGCTGCAATATTCTGACCCACTGTGCCACTGATATTATAAAAGGCAAATTCAGCGGTTTGTTCTACCGCCTGAATATATTCAATCAGTTTTTCACTCAAATCGATATTCTGATCGGCTTCGCGAAAAGTTGCCAGCTCATGTACCACATCCTTATTGAAAAAAGTCAGGATTTCGCCGGTTGTTCCTGCCGGAGAACCTGTAGATGTAATGTACAGGTTGGTAGCACTGGTATCGGCATCAAATGCTGAACGCAACTGCACCTTATAAATGGTGGCGGGATCCAGGTTTGATATAGTAAGGTTGTGATGGGTTTTGTGAGCTTCATCCATTACACCGCCCATTTCCAGTGCCGGTGTGGTTCCGTAACGGATTTCCGAATGACCGGCATGGAGGGTTTCCCACGCTAAACTGATGGAACTTGATGTAGCTGATACTTCATAGGGAGGTGCAGAAATAATTATTGGGCCACTTAATATTTCTATATCATCAGTGAACCTGGGAAGAATCTGATGGGTATCTTGAAAACGACCCACAGCCCCGGTAACTTCCACAGGTCCGTTGGGAATAACCGTGCCCGGCAGATTGGTGTTTTCAACCACCCGTAGTTCTCCTTCGCCAGTTGCATCATTTATCACATAATTTGTTCCCCCTGCAAATGTACCTGTAGCATCAAATTCCAGTTCAGAAATTTTTGCCAGTAACCCTTCATAGCCTCCCGTGTTCATTTGTTCAATGGTAATTTCAATGGGTTCAATTTCCTTGTTCGATTCGGGGAATATCTCAAAATAACTGTCATTGACAATTTGTAGCATATTATTAAAATTACCCATCTCACCTGTCAGTACGATGGAGTCGCCAATGACGATATCAATGAGCCATTCATCGCGCATTAGCTCATAGTTAAACCATGCAATCCCGCCGGTTTCGTCCTGCAGATAAACCGGACCGGCAAACTGACTTGCAACCGTTACCCATCCTGTAATGGTAACTTCTGTACCCTGCGGTAACCGACGTGCATCAACAATGGGTACGGGTTGACTTGTATCGAGTGTTTCAGCAGTGAGGTTTATGATGAATTGTTCATTTTCAGGATCATTGGTTGTTAAGCTGATGGTTCCGGTATTGATACCCGGTACATCAGATTCATATTCCAGAATAAAGCTGGCGGTTTCAAGGTATTCAAGTGTAATAATCAGGTCACCGTCAACAGAGTATCCCTCTCCGCTGATTACGAAATCAGAAATTACAAGATCTTCCTGACCGGTATTACGCAATTGCAACAAGGCAGAAGCATTACCGGTATTGGGACCGAAATCGAATGTGCTGCCGTTAGGGTAGGGAATCTCATTGATACGGAATAAAAGCGACGGCTCTTCACTGGTTTCGATGTAACTGCTTATGAGCACATCATCAATATTGATACGGTTTCCTGCAGTTCGTGAAAATCTTAATCTCACGTTTTCTTCAATACTTCCGGCAATAGTGTATTGTGTCAGTTCAGATCCCAGGCTAATGGCATTGCCTAGTGGATACCAGTTTTCTCCACTATCTTCAGAGTAACTCACTTGAACAGCACCTCCGCTATCATTACTGAAATTGGCGGCATAAAAAGATATCTCACTAAGACCCAATGGGTAATCAAATTCCATTTCTATGTAACCATCTTGAATACGGGCCGATTTAAGTCCATTTTTTTTGTCACCGGCAAGGGTGCCTATTAACGCTCCGCTAAACATCCATTCACCGGTTGATAGTTCAATGGAAAAAGGTGCATAGGTAATTTTTGAACCTTCCTCAAAGCTTTCAAAAAGCTGGGCTTGAAGCGTAAATACAAATGATAAAAAAATCAGTAATAAAATCAATGGAGAGATAATTCTCATAGCTAATATTTGGTTTGTTCTTCTGTGAGGTGGTCAAATTGTTTTCATTTACAAAATTGGGGAAAATAATTGAACGAATAACAATAATTGAACAGGTTCTAAAAAGTGTTTATCCAAATTTTTGTCAAAGTTTGACGGTATTACAAAATACAATTGAAAAGCCTTTGTGAGAAATATTTATGCTATATTTGGTCAATATAATTCTGAATTTCCTTTGTAAAATCAGTAATAAGCCAAAATACAGGAGAAATTAATATGACAGAAAAAAATAATGTAGTTCCGGTTGAGATTTTTATGGGAATCGTGTGGGAAGCCGAAATGTTAAAGAACCTTCTGGAAAATGAAGGCATAAAAGCTTACATTAAAGATGATATCATAGGAACCATTGCGCCATTCTATACCACTCCAGGATTGGGATCTGTAAAACTTATTGTTTCAAGCGATGATTATGAGAAGGCCAGGGAAATTGTAGCTGAGTTTGAAAAAAACAGGTCTGAAAAATAAACTGAAGTAAGTGTAATTCCCATCAAATCAATAATCTATGGCAAAAAAGAAACTGATCTACAGCGGAAAGTCAAAAGATGTATTTGACATAACAGAAGGCCCCTATGCCGGTAAGTACCTGCTTTTATTTAAAGACGGAGCAACAGGGTATATGGAAAACGGCAAGCCGGTTTTTGATCCGGGTTACGATACGGTGGTTGGCGAAATTCCCGGGAAAGGTGCTATTGCATGCAGATTTGCAACTTATTTCTTCAGGCTTCTGAAAGAAAATGGTATCCCATCACACTATATTGACACCATTAGCGATACAGAAATGGTAGTTGAACCGGCTACCCCGCTGAGCATGGCTGTTGAAGCGCCTGAATTTCCGGGTTCGGCCCCTCTGCTTAACCTTGAATTCACCTGGAGAAACAATGCCACAGGCAGTTTCTGGAGAAGATACCCCTTTGCGCAGCCCTGTAAAAACCTACACAAGGTTGTTGAGGCATGGACAAAGGGCGATGTTGATGTTCTTATTACTATGGAAGCACTTGAAGAAACCGGGGCAATGACCAAAGATGAAATCCTGCATAGTGTTGAACTTGTTAAAAATATAGCTGAAATAGTTTCGCAGGAATTCTCATCCAAAGATCTTCATGTTATTGACGGAAAATTTGAACTGGGCAGATTGAAATACGGTGATGGCAAAATTGTGATCATCGATGAGATTTCGCCCGATGTGTTGCGCGTTTGCAAAGGTTATGCTCCCGATGAAAATGGCAATTGCACTGTTTTCAGGCAGTGTGCGGTTACAAATTATGCTGAGGATAAAAGAACCATCAAAAACAAAAATCAGGTTAAAGCGGCTGATTTTATTGATATTTTTCTTTAGTATCGAACGATATACCCCACTTACTTCATAAATTTCAATCTTCTGATATCAGTTCGGTATATCTATGATTTTATTGATATACCGCAGAAAGACCTTTTAATAATGAGTTAAATCGTATGTGATAAAAAAGTTTACCGACATATTACCGGGAAATTTTTAAATATGATATACTAATTGTTTTTGTGGTTTGGCTTCTGATGTTATTTTTCGAAATGCAGTTGGTTGAAATAAGTTTATAAAATTTCCGTTTTTTAGGGTGTCCTGTTTTAATGAATAACAGGATGTATTTGTAAATATTTTTGTATATAGTGTCACTACTTTTAAATTATTTAATGTTATGGCTTTAGGGAAAATACTCCGGATTTCACCAAATACCGGAAATGACCTTTAATTATTATAGAAATTGGATGTATATAAAAAAAGAATTAATTCAAACCGGTATATTTGCAAAAAATTTGAAAGCACTATTGCCGCGGTATTCAAAAACGATAAATTATATTCAGACAATTAAACAAACTCTTTAATATGCGTCGATTTATTTTTTTTACATCACTATTTGCGTTTATTCATCTATTCACAGTTTCTGCGCAAATTAACAATGAATTACCGGACTCAGAAAATGATACAATCCCCGAAGAACGCATAGTTTTTACTCCAACAAAAGCATCTGAATATATCAGTAATCTTTTGGGTATAGATAGTTTATGGGGCCCTGCAGGTGAAGCTATGAAGCATTCACTCACCAGACTTGTTGATCATTACCATGAACCAATGGATAGTTTGAAAAGAAGGCTAATGAGTTTTGAGTATGATTCTATAGAAATAACACCTACTTTTTTAAGCCGTAGAGATACACTGCCATTGAGATGGCTAAACAAATCAACTTTTATTGTAGATACAATTCCGCTGGACAGAGAGCCTTTTAAAAGGGAAAAGACCATTGTTATGAATAAGGTTGATTCTTTAATTCTTTCATTCAGGTACAAAGAAAAGCTTCCCCCAATAGATCATCTTATTGACTCCCTTTTAATGGCGCGTGATACTATAATAGAAGTGTATATTGACAGCTTATATCTTCAATCTAATCAAATTCAGATGCATCGTGTTTTAAACGATAGTATTGCATTGACTGATAGTGTCTTACTTCATAAAAACGTGGTTCCTCCATTATTACCCGAAGGATCCGGAAAAACAGTAAGGTTTTTAACTGACTCATCCGGATTTGTTATTTCTGAGAGATACAGGGTTTTGATGGCAGAAAAAGATTCCCCCTTTTTTGTTGTTCCCGGAGAAAGAATGACGGATTCGCTCAAATATGCAGTACAAACTCTATTTGTTCATACAGAAGTAAGAGATTCTATACTTTTATATCTGAATGATATTGATGGGAGAAGAACTCCCTTCTGGCTGAGTGTCGGAGACAGCGACCAACATAGGTTTTGGGTAAAAAACCAGGCTAATGATTCAATTACACTATGGATTGGAAACCCCACAAAATTTGATCTTTCATTTGTACTTGAAGATGATGTAAGTGTTGAGCGCAGGGAGCAAAAGCGTGTGGACGATGTTCCCATTACCACATTTACACCTGCAAGGGTACTTGCAACTATTAAACCTCTTGAAGAAATTCCCATATTTTGGCGATATGGCCTGTCAAGTTCTTTTACCATGAATCAGACTTATTTTTCAAACTGGGCAAGGGGAGGAGAAAGCTCAATAGCCGGTTTGCTTGATATCAGGGGAACAGCCGAATATGCCAATAAGGAACAAAAAAGCAAATGGACAAGCAGTGGACGTCTAAGGTATGGTGCCATTGTTACCGAAGCACACGGCTTCAGATCTAATACTGATGAGATAGAAATAAACTCTCAGTATAACAGAGTATTGCGTCAGAAAATTGACTTCAGTTCGGTGTTTTACGGTAAAACACAGGTAGCCAAAGGGTTTAACTACCCCAATGATTCAGTGGTTGTTTCAAAATTCCTGAACCCTGGTACTTTTACCATTGGTGTGGGTTTTGAATACAAGCCATTCCCTAAAACAAGTTTGAACTTTTCTGCATTGTCATATAGAAATACCTTTGTACTTGACACTGCCAATATTAACCAGACAGCATTTGGTATAGACAGGGATTTACGCTCCAGACAGGAAATGGGTGGTCAGCTTGTGGTCAGAAACAGCATTTCTATTCTCGATGGTCTGAACATAAATAATGTTATTCGCTTGTTTTCAAGTTATCTTGATAAACCCAAGAATATTGATGTAGACTGGGAAATGAATCTTGAAAAACAAATAAACTGGTATTCAAGGATACGTGTCAACTTTCATATCATTTATGATGATGATATTCTGTTTCCGATATTGGATAGCGCCGGCGACCCGGTATTATTGCCTGATGGAAGCCCAAGAAAGGCTCCCAAAATGCAATTGAAGCAGTTTTTAGGATTAACGCTCGCCTTTAGAATTTAGTGGCGTAACTATTAATTGATATGCCCCTGCATAATTATAACTTTTTCGTTGATGCCAAGGGCTTTATATAACTCATAAAGCCTTATGATCACTGACTGGTCGTCGGGCTTTTTTTCCCATGCTTTATTAAGCCATGATGCTGCCGATTCAAATGCAGCTTCTGAACGTTCTCTTTCTTCTTGCACTCTTCGGCTACTGTTAATTAACCTTGTATTCTCTTCAATCTCTACACCCATGTTATAGTAACTGGTTGCAATATGAACGTAGGTTTTTAATTCATCGGGTTCAAGCTCTACGGCTTTCTTGTAATAATCAATTGCATTGCTATATTGTCTCTCTTTCTGATAAATCAACCCTTTGGTAAAAGGATAAATATAATTTTCGGGGTCTGCCTCGGCAGCCCTGTCAAGGGTTTCAAGGGCGTTGTCAATTTCACCTATATCATACAATAAATCAGTAAGTATAAGGGTGAGCTCTTTATTGTTTTCATATTTTTCTACACCCTCTGCAAGCGTATTTTTTGCAGATAATGTATCTCCTTTTTCAAGATATGCATTAAATAACAAATGAGATACATTGGTTGAGTAACTTTTTTTATCCAACTTATTTAAGTACTTGATGGCCTTATCCATATTTCTATTCTCATATGCTGCCAATGCTATGTTATAAATAAGATCTTTTTCAGTTTTTACATCCAATATCGGGCTTTGGGTAATAATGAGTGCCTGCTCAAAAGCCCTGAATGCTTTTTTATATTCATTCCGTCTGAAATGCTCTTCTCCCATTTTTTGAAACTCGTTGGCCAGAAGTACATATCTGGGTGCCAATTGCCTGTCAAACCGTCCCCTTGTATCAAGTTCTCTTGCTTTTTCATATGATTCAATAGCCACAAAAAGCTGGTCGGGATATAATTCGAACTTTTTCCTGTCATTTCTTCTTTTTCCTTCCGTCCATGCATTCTGAGCCAGCAATCCTCTGGCATACCAGGTTCTTGCCCATTCTGCCGATTGCTCATCTTCTATCATTTCTTCAACAATTTCCTTAGCATCATCAAATTCAGATGTTTCGATAAGGTGGAACACAGCAATAAATTTCCCTCTTTGTAAAGGCATAATGGATGAACAACCCCAAAAAATAAAAATAAAAATGATAAATAATAAACGATTCATTGGATAATATTTAAGTTTTTGAACCTGCCTGGTTTACATTTTAAAGGTAAAGGATTTGAATATTTTATAGTTTTTCTCAAACATTCTTTATCTTATGATTGGATAAACGTTGCATTTTCTTTTGCATTGTTCTGATATTAAAAATAAGACCTTTGCAAAGATATAAAGAAAGGACGTATTATTTTTGTTCTTTCAGGCTGTTAAAATCTCAAAAGACTTAATTTTGAGTTCAGTAAAGAATCGGGTTTTAAAGAATAATAAAGAAATGCAAAAAATGATTAATATTCTCATCATCCTTTTGGTTATCTATACCGTTATTGTAGGTTTCTTTTATATTTTTCAGGGCAGTTTTATTTTTCATCCTCAACCCCTGACAGGTTCAGTGAAAACTGATGAATATACTGAAGAAGTTAATATCAGAATGGATGATGGCTCTCTACTACATGGCTGGTTGGTAAAAAACAGGCCTTATGGGCCGCATAAACTTCTCATATATTTCGGTGGCAATGCCGAGGAAGTTTCTCATATGATTCCCCTTGCATCTATTTTTGAAGATTGGGCATTATTGCTGGTAAATTATCCCGGTTATGGAAAAAGTGTAGGTAATCCCGGGCAGAAAAGCTTTTATAAAGCTGCCTTGGCCATTTATGATTATGCTGTATCGAGGGATGATGTGGATGCTGAAAATATTGTGGTTATGGGTCGCAGCTTAGGTTCGGGTAGTGCCGTTTACCTTGCTCACGAAAGAGATATTAAAGGAGTTGTGCTGGTATCACCCTTTGAAAGTGTAAGGTCGGTGGCACGCTCAACCTTTCCGTTTTTACCTGTAAACCTTATTTTAAGGCACAAGTTCCTGTCGAAAAAATATGCAAAGGAAATCAAAAGCCCCATGATTGCATTTTATGGTACTGCCGACCAGATCATTCCCCCTTCTCAAACACACAAACTCGCCGGTTACTGGAAAGGCCCATCAAAACTTGTAAAACTACAAGGTTTTGGCCATAACGATATTTTTGAAAGCCGGCAGATGTGGGATGAGATAAACCGATTTCTGGATGGCTTGCAGTTACATCCTTAATGCAATGTTTTACTTTACCGTAATATTTTTTACTGTAAAAGTCTTGCAATTTGCTGAATAGGAATAGTATTGGCCATTTCCATAACAGCATTTTCTTCATTAATATCTTTGAAGTTAACTGTCAGTAATGAACTACCAAAAGGAATCTGCATATCCCAGGAAACAGTACCGTCTGATGATTCAGATTTTTCCAGGAGCCCCCTGTAACCATCTATTCTTATGCGCTTCTGGTTGGGGTCACGCCCGATAACCGGCAGAGCCAGTATGGCGTTAATACCTGCCAGTAGTGGCGAATCGGCAATAATTTGCAGTTCGGCCCTTTGATTTTGGTCATTTTTGTAATTACGGCTCAGGTGCAAGCCTATAAAGCCCATGTTGACGCTTCCCACCATATCGTCTGCATCTGAGAAATTTAGATTACCCATGTTTTCAGGCAATAATTTAAGTATTTCATGGCCGATGACCAGGTCAAGTTCGTACATAGCCTGCTGCAGGGCAAACCTGGCATTTTCAAGATCGCCATTGTTGTATGCTGCACGTGCATCATTAAGATTGTTTTCTACTTCCTGGGCCTTTGCAACTGTTATGAGAAAAAAGCTGCAAAATATTATGGTTATAATTGTTTTCATTTTTCTCCGAGTTTTTGTTTTATGGTATTAATATTGAATTGGTTTGCAGCTGACATAAATTCCTGCTCTGAACCGAAATTTACCCCTTTGAGCACAAAGATGGATGATTGTCCGAAGGGCACGGCAAGGCTATAACCGCTGTAATCATCATATTCAATGTGAGCCTGATGTTCCTGAAAACGGATACGTTTATAGTTGGTATCATCCGATTGCTGACGGGCATAATCACCCAACATTAACAGGCTTGCTACACCCAGCATGGCAGCATCATTACCGATTGAAACCTGCAACTGCATATCATCAGTTTCATAGAATCGCTCTATGAGTAAACCCACGAAGCCCATTCCTGTGCTGGTAACATTATCAGCCTCACTAACTGTGCGCAGTCCCGAAACAGTTTCGGGTAGGGATGTAAGCACATTTTGTCCTATTTTAAGTTCAACCCCCCAGATGGCGTCTCGAAGAGCCAGTTTTGTACCTCTGAAATCTTTGCCCGAAAAAGCACTTTCAGCTTCACGGATAGACATGTTTACATCTGCAGCTTCAACTGATAATCCACCATCACGGGTGTGTGTTCCCAATGGTCGGCTTTCAGTCTTTTCTTTCTCTTCTGATTTTTCGTTATCAAGCCCACGCAGGATTTCTTCAGCCGCCCTTTCTTCAATTCCTTGTTGAACCCTACGGATTAATGTACGTTGGGAATATACTTCCGGACTGAAAGTTATATGCAGGATTGCAAAAAATCCCAACAAAAAAACTATTCTTTTCATAATTATTCTTTTAAATAATTAAAATGATATGCAATTAAAATTTGTGGTCACAGAAATCAGATAAAATGAAATAAAATAAGTACTGATTATGTTTTAATTTTAACATTCAGAGCTAATTAAATTAAAACAGAACTTATTATAATATGAAGTAAGAAACCTTAAACAAACTTAATAAATTAATCTGAAAAAATAAAACCTAAAACAACAGAATAGTAGGCTTTACCAAAAAAAGTATTAGTAGATTTGTATTTAATGTATTGTAATAGTAAGAATTGCCTTTATTATATGAATGATTTAGGGTATTTTTTGGTATTAAATAATAAAGCAAAACATTATAATGATTAGAGATCTGAGAGATATAAACATGAAAATAACCCATATAATTTTTGGTTGCTGTTTATTCTTGTTTTTGCCAGGTCCGGCACCAGCTCAAGGATTAGGTTGTACCGATCCACTTGCAATTAATTATGATTCGCTGGCAACGCAAAATGACGGTAGTTGTCTGTATTCGTCGGCTATAATTTCAGTGGTTAACAGTTGGGATTTGCCTGAAGCAATGATCGAGACATCAGGATTGATCATTTGGGATGACAGGATATGGACTCATAACGATGATAATGACATCAATCTTTATGCCTTTGATACCACTGATATTCAGAATTACCAGGCTTATCCTTTAACCGGTACAGTTAATGTAGATTGGGAAGAAATATCACAGGACAATGAATATATTTATATTGGTGATTTTGGCAACAATGCAAATGGTAACAGAACTGATCTGAAAATACTTAGAATTGAAAAGAATTCACTTCTTGAAAATTCTCCTGTTATAGATACCATCCATTTTTCATATTCTTTACAAACTGATTTTTCTCCCACAGGACCCAATAACACCGATTTCGACTGCGAAGCATTTGTAGTAACCTCCGACAGCATTTACTTATTTACTAAAGAATGGGTCAGTCAGAAAAGCAGCATATATAGTTTGCCTAAAGAGCCCGGTACATATGTTGCACAATTCAGAGACTCTTTCGATGTGGAAGGACTGATAACAGGATCAACTTATCTTGAAGATAAAAACCTGATCGTTTTAACAGGTTATTCAATGCTTTTGCAACCTTTTTTATTTTTACTTTATGATTTTCAACCTGCCGATTTCTTTTCAGGAAATAAGAGAAAAGTTTTATTAAACCTTCCATTACATCAGGTTGAGGGTATTGCTACTGAAGATGGTTTAAAGTACTTCATATCCAATGAGTATTTTTCTTACTCAATATTTACTATTCATCAAAAACTGCATCTTATTGATTTGACAGCCTTTTTGAGTAATTATTTAGAAGGTTTGTCTGTTAATGTGTCGGATGTCGGACTACAAAATCAATTAGTTATTTACCCAAATCCGGCAAACCAGGAAATAAATATAAAATTAGAAAACTCTTTAGGCGAAGAGCCTTACAAAATATTTGATATTTCAGGAAGGGTAGTTCTTTCAGGAAAGATAAAGTCGGGAAGGGTAAGTATAAATATTGGAGATTTACAGCCCGGAACCTATTTATTTGTCGTGGAGCAGCCGGAATATATAATCAGAAAAATCATCCGGAACTGAAAAATGCAATATCAGGTTTCAACTAAAAAAACTATTGCTATTCTTACTAAAGGTTTACCTTCTTGCTTCTTTTAACATTGGTTTCTGGCACAGGGACTATTGGTTATAAAAAAGCCCAGAAATCCTCCGAAAAACACACTGCTCAAAGAATCGCTCAGAACCCAGCTTTGCATGTGTTGTGCTTCGCTGAAATAAAAATAACCAAAACCTGCAATAGCACCAATCAAAATGTAAATCAAAGATTTTCTGATGTGCTTTGACTGTAGCAGTTTCTTGCTTCCCTTGTTTTCTTCTTCAATTTCGAGTTTTTTAAATTCCATTCTTTTTATTATAATTATATATGCAAATATATCAATATGATATCAGATAAAAAAATGAAAACCTTTTACTTAAAATGAATTTATGATTTTTTCATGGTTTTTAGTTTATTCCCAACTCCTCTTTCATTTCTTCATAAAAACTCATCATACGGTTAAAGTGCGAACCTTCCCAGTATACTTTTTCGCAATCACAACAACGGAAGAACTCATTGAAGTATTGATTTGTTCCTGGTTTGAGTTCATTCTCAATTTCTTCCTTGTTTACTTCTTCAATGGTTCCGTTGCAGGCAATGCAACGTGTCAGAAACCTTATGGAGTTTTTCAATCCAAATACATCAATTATCTCTTTTAATTGGTCTTTGGCATGAGTCGATTCAACAAAATGTCCTCTTTCTACTCTCTTGTTTTTAAGGATGCCCCTGTCACGGGTAAGTACAATTCTTTTTTCTTCTTCGGCAATCTGAATGATTTCCGGGTCATCCAGGTCGTTCCGATAAATAGTATCAAAGCCTGTCATACGAAGCAAACGGGCAAGTTTGCCAAGATGGACGTCCAGTACAAATCGGGCTGAATCCATAAAAACTTGTAATTTAAAAAGTTATGTTTCTCAAATTTACAAAGATTATATGAATTGCTTTAGGGTTGTGCATGTATTATTGCTGTGACAGACTAATCTCTTTTAGTTTATTATTTGGACGAGATTAGGATTTAGGTTGTTTAAAAGTCATTATCTTTACAAAAATATATGCATGATTAGTTATCCGTTTTTTTGTTTTTAAAGTCCATTATTTTCTAAACTGCCCTGTCCTTCGTTTAACTCAATTACCAGTTTTGATTTATAACAGGCGATTTATCCTGTTTAAATATGATTTCTATTCATTTTTTATACATTAACATGCGCACGATTATCATTACTCAACTGCTTGTTTTCTCATTTTTGACGGGTTTTGCTCAATTACTGAAAGACGATTTTGAAGGCAACTCAACTATAAGTACGTGGTATGCAGATGATTGCTTTATGGATATCTCATTCCCTAATCCCTTCATTGATTCCATCAACCCATCTGCTGCTGTTTTAAAGTATCATGATACCGGCGGACTTTATGCCAATGTGGGATTCGATTCACCACAGATAATCAACATTTCAGATGATACACCATTTAGCCTGAAGATCTATGTGCCATCAGATGGGATAACCGGAAACCAGCCGAATCAGATTTCTTTGAAGCTTCAAAATGCAAATTTGGGTGAGCCATGGACCACTCAAAGTGAGATCATTAAACCCATTGTCCTGGATCAATGGCAGGAAGTTACCTTTAATTTTGTAGATGATCCTTACATTAATTTAAACCCCGATTCTCCACCACCCATCCAGAGAACGGATTTTAACAGGGTTGTGCTCCAGGTTAATGGTGAAAATAATACCGATCATGTACTGGCATACATTGATGATTTTTACTTTAAAGGGGCAGAGCAGGATGAAACGGATGATTCTGTATTCGATCAGTTGGTATGGTATGATGAATTTGAAGAGGATGGAGCATTGGATGCTACAAAATGGTTTCATCAAACCTTATTACCCGATGGTAATAGTTGGTTTAACAATGAAATTCAACATTATACTTCCAGAATTGAAAACTCATATATTGAAAATGGTATAATGTATCTGGTTGCCAAAAAAGAGAATTTTACTTATCAGGGAATTACCAAACAATATACATCAGCCCGCTTAAACTCAAAGTTTGCATTTACATACGGGCGTGTTGAAGTAAGGGCCAAGCTTCCAACGGGTGTTGGAACCTGGCCGGCCATCTGGACACTGGGAAAGAATATCAATGAAGTTGGTGCTTACTGGTATATTGAAGGTTATGGAACCACCGATTGGCCAGCTTGCGGAGAGATTGATATTATGGAGCACTGGGGAAGTAACCAGAACTTTGTGCAAAGTGCTATACATACTCCATCAAGTTATGGCGGAACAGTAAATCATGGCGGACAAGTCATTCCTACAGTTTCCACCGACTTTCATGTATATACACTGGACTGGTATCCCGACAGGATGGTTTTTAGTGTGGATGGTGTGGTGCATTATACTTATAATCCCACTGTTCAAAATGCTGATACATGGCCCTTCGATGAAGACCAATACTTACTATTAAATGTAGCTATCTTACCAAACATAGACTCCGACTTCACTGAAAGCGCCATGGAAATTGATTATGTTCGGATTTACCAGGAAAGTATACCCAGTACAGTTGAAGTTACTTTGGAAGCAAATCTGATTATTTCACCAAATCCCGTAGATTCAATGGCTTTTATTAAAAGTCCTCCCGAAGCATCGGGAAGTAAGATTTTAATTTCAGATATGCAGGGCAGATTATTAAAAACTTTGGTCATTCACTCTGAAGAAACAATTGTTGATATGTCGGAATGGTCGCCGGGGGTGTATTTATTTCAGCAAAAGGGGACTAGCAGCAACCAGACGATAAAGGTGATAAAGAGATGATGCATGTTGTAAGAAAATGGGGACTTTTATGGGTTGAGTGAACTTTTACTTCGGATTATTCTTTACAATCCATATTAAGTCCAATTTATAATATAAAAAACCGCAATCACTTTAAAATTTAGTAATTGCGGTTTTGCTTAGTCGGGGTGAGAAGACTCGAACTTCCGACCCCTTGCACCCCATGCAAGTGCGCTAGCCAACTGCGCCACACCCCGATTTTTTTGCTCTGCAAAAGTAATGCTTTTTTGAAAACTACAAAAAACTTTTTCAAATTCTTCTGTCCCTTTGGAGATAAGCGAATAATGCTATCTGTAAAGCAATTTTTCTTATTCCAAACTTTACGAATCTCTGATTACTTTAGCTCCTTGCTGCAAACATTCTTCAATTTATCCTGAAAATTATTACCTGCAAATCTGTAGCAGTCTGATTTCACAATTTAAAATCATTTATTGAGTTGTTAAGTGTGCTGATTGTTTATGAATTAAGAATTCCTTCAATTACTTTTCATATATGGTAATCAATTGTGTTTGATACACATTTTTTTTTACTTTTGTGTGATTGCAAGTTTTTCTGAGAATGAAATTCAGATGAAATTCATTAGGTACTTATACTAATATAAAATACGTTCTTACCCTTATTGTGGTATAGTTCTTTTTTATTTAGTTTTAAACGCACAAAAGGGATTAAAATATCGACAAAGCGATTTTATTTATTTCTGTGAAAGGGTCTTTATATGAAAATTAAATTCAAATTATTGCTTATTTTGCTTACGGTATTGTTCGTAAATAATGCAATAGCCCAGCATCACAACACCCAAACCAGCACACGTAATCCGAAAAAATTAAATTACAGGAACTTTGTTTTGCCGGGTCCGCATTTTGAAATGGGTCTTAAACTTGGAGGTGCCAATTCAATTACTGATATTGGTTCAAGCCAGGTTGGTGAACAGGCATCATTATTTGATATATATTCACGCGGATTAATGCCTGCACTCTCGATTTATGGAAGATATCATTTTGGAGCTGATTTTGCCATTAAAAGCACTTTTACAGCCCTTATGCTTAAGGGAAACGATAGGTGGTCGCCCGAAATTGAAATAGTAGAAAGAGCTAAATCATTCAGCAATACTCTTTATGAGTTTGGCCTGGTTGGTGAGTTATACCTTCCGCGTAACTATGCCAATCCAAAACAGGATTTCAGGTTCTTTTGGATTGATCTTTACCTTTTTACTGGCTTATCTGCTTTTTACCATGAACCTGAAGTAAGAGGACCCATTATTGACGAATATGACTTTGAGATTTTAAACTCAGATGATATTTACAATAATTATCAATTAGCCATTCCTTTGGGGGCAGGAACCACACTGAATCTTTATAACCGCTGGACCATCGGGTTTGACATTAATTTCAGGTACACCTTCTTTGATTATCTTGATGGTTTCAGAAGACCTTACAGCAATCGTAATGACTTTTTCTTTACAGGCAATCTCAGTCTTGGTTATATTATTAATTCCGACCCTCGTCGTTCAAATCGTATTGCCAGAGATAGAGTTTTCAGACCCAAAAGAGGGGATAGGCTTGTAGGAAAACGTTAAAACTGCTTTTACGATTTTAAAGCACAAATTCTTTTCAGGGTCTGCAATGATTTTATTCACAGGCTCTTGCCTTCCATATGATATCACTGGCTCCTGCATCCTGAGCCAGCTTTCGGGCCAGCACAAAGAAATAGTCTGAAAGTCGGTTGATATACTTAATAATGATTTCCTGAACCTGCATTTTATCCGAAAGTGTAATGATGATCCTTTCAGCACGACGACAAACGCAGCGGGCCACATGAGCATAAGATGCTGCCATTCCTCCTCCGGGCAAGATAAAATTGGTTAGTTCAGGGAGTTCTTCATTCATTACATCAATTTCTGTTTCCAGCAGAGTGATGTCGCTTTCTTTAAGGCAGGGTAACTGAATAATCTTATCGGTTTCATCTTTGGCCAGCAAGGATTCGGCAATGAACAGACATTCCTGAATCTGCAGTAAAATTTCTTTGTAATGAGAATTTATATCATGATCTCTTATCAAACCAACAAATGAATTGAGTTCGTCAACAGTACCATAGGCTTCGATACGCAGGTGATCTTTGGGAACACGCTTGCCACCTATGAGAGATGTTTCGCCTTTATCTCCTGTTTTCGTATAAATTTTCCAGCTTTCCATAACAACTAATTTAAATCTGATACATTGTTTGTTTTTATTATCAGAAGCAAGCTGGTGGCAGGTTAACGGCAAAACCTTATATTAATCACCTGAAGCTTCCATTTCTACAGCTACTTTTTTGGGACTGGAATTGGTTTTATCTGATTCAATTTCACCATCCCATAGCTTAATTACCCGATGTGCATGCAAAGCAATGTCTTCTTCATGAGTTACCACGATAATAGTGTTTCCTGCTTCATGGATCTCCTGAAACAAGCCCATGATCTCGATAGAAGTCTTGGAGTCAAGGTTACCAGTTGGCTCATCTGCAAGAATTATAGAAGGGTTATTAACCAAAGCTCTTGCCACGGCTACCCGCTGGCGTTGACCACCTGATAATTCGTTGGGCTTGTGATGAACCCGATCTGATAGTCCAACCTGATCCAGTACTTTTAATGCTCTTTTTTCACGTTCTGCTTTGCTTATGCCGGAGTAAATAAGAGGTAATGCAACATTATCGAGAGCTGTAGAACGCGGTAAAAGGTTAAATGTTTGAAAGACGAAGCCAATTTCTTTATTTCTTATTTCAGCAAGTTGGTTATCAACGAGTTTGCTTACATCGTGCCTGTTAAGGTAGTAACTTCCTGAAGTGGGAGAGTCAAGACATCCTAAAATATTCATAAGTGTGGATTTTCCTGAACCGGAAGGACCCATAAGGGCAATGTATTCATTTTTATAAAGAGAAACAGAAACCGATTGCAGTGCACGCACAATTTCAGTTCCTACTTTATAGTGTTTTGTAAGCTTCTCTAACCTGATTAATTCTTGCTTTTCCATTTTTTATAATAAAATTATGTCGGGCAACAAAGATAGTAAATAAGAAATGTAAATATTTTTAAAACCTTATTGCAAATTCCTGTTTCTTTAGTCGGATGTCAAAAAATACTATTCCCATCCGAAACAAATCAATTGAAAGCGTAACATCATTGTGATTCTTAATTTCTTTCCAGGCATTAAGCATGGATTCCGACCAGCGAATATCATCAATGATCACAACACCTTCCGGATTTATATGTTTGATTAGTTTTTGAAAATATTCAAGGGTTCTGGAGCCACGGTGGTTACCATCCATAAATACCAGATCATAGCTTTTTCCGGAAATTACGTCTTCCAGAATAAAATCAAAATTACCACGATGCAGGATAATATTTGTGAATTTGTTTTCTGAAAAATAATTCCCTGCCAATTCAGCAATGGGGTAAGCCCCTTCTATGCTGTCAATTATCACATGGGCTCCTGCCAGGCTCATGTAAGATGTTGTTACACCGAAGCTTGTGCCCATTTCAAGCACATTGCGGCAATCAAAATATTTTATCATCCTGTAAAAAAGCCGGCAATAACGGGGTTGCTGTAATGAATTGAGAGCAATTTGCCTGACCTCTATTCTTTTTATTTTTTTATTCGAATTATTGTTTCTTTGGTTTCTTTTTCCTGCCCCCAAATCAATGTATTCAAGTATTGTATGATCATTTTTAAGGTTCCTGCGATGCTTTTCCGGAATCTCAAACAAAGATTTTTCTGATTCCCTGTAAAGGCATTGGTCAAGAAACTGATATAAAAAAGGACTATGTATCCCATGTCTTGCTTTGGAGTTTATGAGCCATTGCAGGTATTCTTTTGCTGTAAAAAAAGCATTCATGGGGTGTAACAGATTTTTATTAAAAAGATACTTTTAATGTGTTGCAAATTTAATTATTATGCCGGTGGTAAGGGAATATAGAATTATCAAATTTTTATCCTGAATCTTTTTAATCTGCTAAATGTATCTTTAAGATAAAACCTTATATGGTGTACGATATTTTTTATTAATTTGCAGTCAAATTTTTTATATCGATCTTTCAGGGATACTTTTTTACAACATCTTGTTTCTCAGTTTGTAATAAATTTAATTTAAAGTTCTTGAAAATAGCAGTTTATCCAAAAAATCTTGTCAAATGATGAAGCATTTTTTTCTTTCATTTATGATGGTGTGCTTATTTACCGGCACACTTTTATCGCAGGTTGCAGATACCGTTCGTATTGGCAGGCAGAATTTAATGCAGGCCGAAAAAGCATACAATGATGGTATTTCCCTGTTTAATGAATCAAAACTGACCGAAAGTATGCAAATGTTTAATGAAGCCATTTCATTAAGACCTGATTTCTTTCAGGCATACTACAATCGAGGTGTCGTTAAAGCAGAAACAGGTGATGTTAATGGTGCTCTTGAAGATTTCAGGATAGCCATTGATGCCAATCCCGAATTTGCTATGGCATATTTTGCGAGAGGCAAAGTGCTAATGGGCCAAGGTGACAAACAAGCTGCAATAAGTGATTTTACCCAGACACTTGCCTGTAATGAAAGGCTTTATTTTGCCCATTACTACAGGGGCACACTTTACATGAAAAAAAATGATTTTGATAAGGCAATAGAAGATTTTACAGCTGCAATTAATATCAGAGCAGATTTTGCTCATGCATATAATGACAGGGGAAGTGCCCGGAAACAAAAAGGTGAGTTGCAGGCTGCCATATCTGATTATCAGCAGGCTGTATTACTTGACCCAGGTATGGCACTGGCATATAATAACCTGGGAAGTATCAGGCTCGAACTGGAACAATACAACCAGGCCCACGATCTTTTTACAACAGCAATAAATCTTTCACAGGGTTACAAAAAGGCTTTGAACAACAGGGCCATTGCAAATATGAAGCTTGGCAGGTATGATATGGCTCTTGAAGATATTAATAGTGTTCTTGATGAAAACCCTGAAAACTACATAGCACTTACCACAAGGGGAATGATTAAATACCGTATTAAGGATTATGAAGGTGCAGCAAAAGATTATACTCTGGCAATCAGGCTCAACCCGGATTATGCACCGGCTTACCTGAACAGAGGTATTGTACGCGAAATGCTCAGAGATCCCGGGGGAGCTCAACTTGACTGGGAGAAAGCAGCCAACCTGGGAATTGTGAGGGCATCAGAATATCTGGAATAATTTATTTGAAAGTTAATTAACAAGTTGATTTACAGTTTTAGATTGTGAAACAGAAAATTAAAAGAACCATGGGCGGTATAATAAATAAACACAGGTGTTATATAACGTTTGTAAAAGGTATGATAAACTCCTTTAAAGTTTTTGCAGGCTTGATTTTGCTTTTGGGTTTTCTTTCCTTTACAGAAACGGTTTCTGCGCAAAACAAAGAGTTTACAAGAGCCTATTTCCCCGATGATAGCCGTGGGCTTCGTGAAGCCCGCCGAAACGTGAGAGAAGGAGATCGCTTATTTGAACAGGGTGGTGGCAGTATTGTTGCAGCATTGGATTATTATCTCAGGGCTGCTGAATTCAATCCCGATAATGCTCTCTTGAATATGCGAATCGGGGAGTGTTACCTGAGTACCCCACGTGTTGATCTATCTGTAAACTACCTTGAACGAGCAATTGAGCTAAATGTACCTACTTTAAGAGTATATTATTTATTGGGTAAGGCTTATCAGCAAAATTACCGCTTTGATGAGGCCATTGAGCAGTTTAATTTTTACAGGCAATCGCTTACTCCTCAGGAAGCTATCCAGCAAAGGGCCAGTATTGACCGCCGTATTGCCGAATGTAACCATGCAAAACAACTTATCAATGAGCCTTTGCGAGTATTTATTGATAACATGGGAAGTTCTGTAAACTCAGAATTTGATGATTACAGTCCGGTTCTTTCGCCCGATGGTAATACATTATATTTTACCAGTCGCAGACCTCTGGGACGCAATCCGCGCATGGATAAAAACGACAACAAGTATTTTGAGAATATTTTTATGACACGTAAAGTGGGAGAACAATGGACCACTGCAGAACTCCTTGAGGGAAGAATTAATTCCAGAACACATGAGGCTACTTCCGGTATATCTCCCGATGGTCAAACTTTATATGTTTATCGTGGCGATAAAGGCGGCGACCTTTTCGAAAGTCATTTCAACAAGGGAAGATGGGGTAAACTGCAGAAACTTCCTCGTGCGCTCAGAAGCAGGGGTACCCAGGAAACCAGTATTGTATTTACATCTGATGGAAACAGGGTTTATTTTGTAAGCGACCGGCCCGGTGGTTTTGGAGGTAAAGATATATGGACATCCAGCCGAAACGAAAGAGGAAGGTGGAACGAACCCGTTAACCTGGGTTCAGCAGTCAATACAGAATACGACGAAGAAAGTCTCTATCTGGCACCTGACGATGTTACTCTATATTTCAGTTCACAAGGACACAACTCTATGGGAGGGTTTGATATTTTCAGAACAGTTTTTCGTAATGGAAGATGGGCCCGTCCTGAAAACCTTGGATATCCTGTAAATTCTCCTGCCGATGATCTTTTCTTTGTCATGGGGCCCGATGATAATACAGCATGGTTTTCTTCCATGAGAAAAGATAACTACGGTGGAAGCGATATTTACCAGATTACTTTCCTGGGGCCTGAGAAACCTCTTTTTATTCCTGTTGCCAACGATTTTATTGCAGCGGCAGTGCGGCCACCCAATATTAATATGATGGAAAGTGAGATGGAAATTATTTCTGTTCCCATGACCATTTTGCGTGGTAAAGTTTTGGATGATAACACAGAAGAGCCTCTTGAAGCAGTTATCGAACTTTATGACAATGAAACTGAAGCCTTGCTGGCTGAATTCAACTCAGCACCCGAAACAGGAGAATATATTATTTCCTTGCCAGGCGGTAAAAACTATGCCATTGCAGTGCAGGCCGAAGACTATCTTTTCCATTCTGAAAATATGAATATCAGTGAATCTGATGTAGATCGCGAAATTATTAATGACATCAGGTTAAAAAGGGTAGAGGTTGGCCAAAGTATTGTTCTTAACAATATCTTTTTCGACACCGGAGCTGCAGAGCTGCGGCCTGAATCTTATGCCGAGCTGGGTATTCTTTACAAACTGATGTTTGAAAATCCATCGCTGAAGATCGAAATTTCGGGGCATACGGATAATGTGGGATCAGCAGGATTGAACCAGCGGCTTTCAGAACGGAGGGCCAGGTCAGTTGTAGATTTTCTTATTGGAAGAGGAATCGATCCGGAAAGACTTACATATAAAGGTTATGGATTTGATCGCCCCATTGCCAGTAATGAAACGGCAGAGGGACGACAGATGAATCGGCGCACAGAATTTGAGATTATTGAGAAATAAAAAAAGGGACCTCGCAGGGTCCCTTTTTTCTTAACTGCCACACTTTATGATATTGATATCTGTCTGGGTGGCTTTTGTTTTGCCTCTTCCCTCTTGGGAATGTTAATGTAAAGCAAGCCTTCTTTATAGTTGGCTTTGATTTTTTCAGCATCCACACTTTCCGGTAATGTAAAAGACCTCTTGAAACTGGCGTAGGCAAATTCCCTGCGCATATACTTTCCGTCTTTTTCATCTTCGTGCTTGTATTCTTTTTCGGAAGAAATGGTTAGCACGTTGTTGTCGAGATCAATTTTGAAATCTTTCTTGTCAAGACCGGGAGCAGCAACTTCAATCTTGAAGTTATCGGGGTCTTCCAGTACATTTATTGCCGGAACACTCATACTTGCGCGATCTTCGAAAAATCCAGGATTGAATTCCTTGCCGAAAAACTCATCGAAAATACCCGGCATGTTAAAGCGGCTTCTTAATGTTGGTAACATAGTTAAACCCTCCTATAATTATTAGTTAAACAATAAAGTTTAGTTACTATTTTGAAATTTTTTGTTGTTTCCAATGACATACAAATCAAACAAAATGCCATGGGAAAAAACTTACAAAAAGTCAGTAAATGGCTGACATTGTGTCGGTTGTGATATGATACAATGACATAATGACGCAAAATATAAGGTTCGGAATATTAATGTAAGCAGAAGATAAAACTTCATTAAAGCTGTTTGCTTAAATTCGAACCGAGCCGCAGGCGAGCTCAGCGAAGCTAAATCCGAATCGTGGCACAGCCGGGCTCAGTGAAGCTAAATCCTAAATCAAAAATCATAAATTTAAAAATTCTTATTTTGTTACTTCCAATTTTCAGCATACAGTAAATTCATGAAATACATTTAACCCAATTAACATTTTTTTTTATTTTCGCAAACAATTTTACCGATATTGATGTTACAAAACAGTTCTCTTTTAATTTCAGGCAGAATACTGGTAATTCGGGCGCTACGGACTTTTATGTAAAACTACTAACTCATGACGACAGGATTATTTCTGATTGTGCTGCTGGGTGTTTCAGCAGTTGCACCCTTTCTGAGAAAATACCTTAAGAATCAAGCCGGCTGGATTTATGCAATATGGCCCTTCGTCGGCTTTCTTTATTATCTGAGTTTACTACCTGTCATAAACGACGGAGTTGTAATAACTGAAACTTTCAGTTGGCTTCCCGCGTTGGGTATAGATTTCAGTTTCTATGTAGATGGTTTCAGTGTTCTATTCAGTTTGCTGGTTCTGGGAATAGGTGCATTTATCCTTGTTTATGCCGGTTACTACATGCGTCCTTATCCCATGAAAGGCCGGTTTCTTGGGTACCTCCTACTATTCATGACCGCCATGCAGGGAATTGTTGTATCGGGCAACCTAATAACCATGTTTGTTTTCTGGGAGTTGACAAGTGTAAGTTCTTATCTTTTAATCGGTTATTATCATGAGAAGCCTGAGGCACGTGCATCAGCATTGCAGGCTTTATTGATTACGGGATTTGGCGGACTGGCCCTCTTGGGTGGTTTTGTTTTGCTGGCCATTCCTTATGGAACATATGAATTGTCCTACATTCTTGCCAGTCCTGAAATAATACAAAACAGTAATCTGTATTTACCTGCATTCATCCTTGTCGCCATAGGTGCATTTACCAAATCAGCTCAGTTTCCTTTCCATTTCTGGCTGCCCGGAGCTATGACTGCTCCTTCGCCGGTTAGTGCTTACCTGCATTCGGCAACTATGGTAAAGGCAGGTGTTTTCCTGCTGGCCAGATTAAACCCTGTGCTGGGCGGAACAGAACTCTGGAGCTATACCCTTACCATTGTTGGTGTTACAACCATGTTTACCGGTGCATGGCTGAGCACCACCCAGGTTGATCTGAAACGTATTCTGGCCTATACCACAGTAAGTGCTTTAGGAACGCTGGTATTACTCATAGGAACCGGAACAGAGTATGCCATCAATGCGGCCATAATTTTCCTTCTGGTTCATGCCCTTTATAAGGGAACACTCTTTATGATGGCCGGTAATATTGAGAAAAAAACCGGCACCCGCGATCTTACCCAATTGGGTGGTTTGTATAAGTATATGCCTTTTGCTGCTATAATAATGTCTTTGGCTTTAGTTTCCATGGCCGGTGTGCCACCCATGCTGGGATTTCTGGGTAAGGAACTTATTTATGAAGCCAGTGTTGCTGCACCAAAAGCCTATGGATTTATTCTGATTCTTGGGTTTCTGACCAATGTTATCCTTGTATTTTTGTCATTGCGACTGGCAATCGGAATATTCTGGGGTAAAGAACCATCCTATTCCAAAACACCGGCTGAACCGGGGCTGGCATTGATACTTGGACCCTTTCTGCTGGTGCTCGCAAGCTTTGTTCTGGGGCTTTTCCCGGCTGCAATGGCCAATCCGCTTACATCCAAGGCAATAACTGCCATTAGTCCGGGAATGGATGCCATTGTTCTCAAACTTTGGCATGGATTTAATCTTGTCCTGGGTCTGAGTGTTTTGACTTTGATATCAGGTTATCTGGTTTTTCGTTACCAGGATAAAATTTTACCGGGTATCGACAATGTTAATATCAAATACTTCCGAAGAGAATTTACCCGGTTATTTTTCCAGATGATTGACGGGTTTCTCACATTCACCAAACTCAAAACCAAAACGCTGCAACACGGCTATCACAGGTTTTACCTGATGACACTTTTTGTAATTGCATCTATACTGGTATGGGTGATGATTTGGAGGGCCGACCCCATTATGCTCGAGCTGAATTTTTCTGATATGCCACTCAACCTTATTGCCGTTGTGGTACTGATCATTGCCGCCACACTTTCGTCAGTTATTTCCAACTCAAGAGTTGTAGCACTTATTTCAATGGGAGTAATAGGGTTTGGTATTACCATCATTTTTATTGCTTATAGTGGTGTAGACCTTGCCATTACCATGATCATGGTTGAAACCCTGATGGTAATTCTGGCCATGGCAGTGGTATATCACCTGCCCAGGTATCAGAACTTTTCAGGCACAGGAGCCCGCATGCGCGATGCATTAGTTGCTACCCTGGTAGGAGCATTCTTTATGGTTTTGGTATTGCAGGCCGGTACTTCCAGTCTCGAAACTCCCATTTCCGATTATTTTAAGGAAGCAAGTTATTCACTGGCTTACGGGCGTAATATTGTAAATGTTATTCTTGTGGATTTCAGAGCACTGGATACCCTGGGTGAGATCACAGTTATCTCTATTGCTGCCCTGGGAATTTTCGCAATGATCAAATTAGGCAAAAAATAAAAGAACGAATATGGAGTCAATCATTTTACAAATTGCAGCCCGGCATATGCGCCCATTGCTTGTGGTACTTTCGCTGATAGTACTCTATCGCGGGCATAATGAACCCGGTGGAGGATTTATCGGCGGATTGATGTTTGGCGCTGCCTACATTTTGTATGCAATGGCATTCGGGGTGGGAAAAACCCAGAAATCACTGTTTTTCAATCCCATTAACCTTACTGCTTTAGGTCTTTTTGTAGCACTGTTGAGTGGTATTCCCGCCCTTCTTCTTGGCGATAGTTTTATGACAGGGGAGTGGTATACCTTTTTTGCACAAACTGCATTTGAACTGAAGCTGGGTACACCCCTGATTTTTGATGTGGGTGTTTATTTTGCTGTGGCAGGAATGCTTATGCTGGTAATGTTTTCAATAATGGAGGAATAATTTATGCTTTTTCTGTTGGCTATTCTGATTGGAGTTTTGTATGGCGCAGCGGTTTACCTTTTGCTGCGCAGAAATATTTTTAAACTGATATTGGGATTGATTTTCCTCGGCCATGCCACCAATATGCTTCTTTTCGTGGCAGGTGGGCTTACCAGCGGCAGACCGGCTTTCCTGCGCGGATTACAGGATGAAGCCATCGGTATGTCTGACCCATTGCCCCAGGCGCTTATCCTTACGGCCATCGTTATCGGGCTTGGAGTTACAGCATTTGCTCTTACTCTGGTTTACAGGTTTTATAAGGTGACAAAAACGGTTGATTTCGACGAACTTTCAGAAAACGAATAATTATGATACTGGTATTACCCATTATATTGCCTTTGCTTTTTATGGTGGTGCTGATTTTCACCCGCCAGTGGCTTTTCTTCCAGCAGGCTTTCAGTTTGCTGGCAAGCATTGTACTTACATTTGTGAGTGCCCTTATTCTTTCTGATGTATACCAGAATGGTATTATGGCCGTTCAACCTGGTTCCTGGGAAGCTCCTTTCGGTATAACACTGGTGGCCGATACTTTTTCGGCACTCATGATGACCACAACTTCTTTCGTGGCTATCATTGTAATGATCTTCTCTCCCGGATTCATTGACAAGGAACGTCAGACCGCCGGCTATTATCCCCTGGTTTTTGGTTTGCTTATGGGTGTAAATGGTGCCTTTATTACCGGCGACCTTTTTAACCTGTATGTCTGGTATGAAGTAATGCTTACTTCTTCCTTTGTTTTAATTGCATTGGGGGGAAGTCCCGAGCAGCTCAGGGGTTCCATAAAGTATGTTACCATCAACTTCATTGCATCTATATTCTTTGTTTCTGCAATCGGTATCCTTTACGGCCAGGTCGGTACCCTCAATATGGCTGACCTTGCTGCAAAGATGCGCACCTGGGAAGGTGGAAGCTATATCAACAGTGCACTGATGCTGTTTTTTATTGCTTTTAGTGTGAAATCGGCCCTTGTACCATTTTTCTTCTGGTTACCGGCTTCATACCATACGCCGCCTATTGCTATTACAGCTTTGTTTGCAGGTACGCTCACCAAGGTGGGAGTTTATACCATGTTCAGATTTTACAGTCTATTTGTGGTTTTCGATCAGCAGTTCTGGCAGATTTTTATTCTGACGCTTGCCGGTCTTACCATGTTTATCGGGGTTCTTATGGCGGCTTCACAGTTTGATATCCGTAAAATTCTTTCCTTCCATATCATAAGCCAGGTGGGATACATGGTAATGGGATTGGGGATTTTTACCGTTTCTGGAATTGCGGGAGCTATTTACTTCACCATTCACAATATGCTTTCCAAAACCAATACTTTCCTTGCGGGTGGTCTGGTTTATCAGAGATCGGGTGGATATGATCTTAAATACCTGGGTGGTTTGTACAAAGCAAGTCCGTTTCTTGCATTATTGTTCTTCATTCCGGCCATGTCGCTGGCGGGAATTCCACCGTTACCGGGTTTCTTCGGAAAATTTTTCCTTATCAAAGGAGGTTTTGAAGCCCAGCAATATTTTATTACGGCTGTGGCAATCCTTACAGGATTATTTACTTTATTTTCCATGGTAAAGATTTGGAATGAAGCCTATTGGAAAAAGGAACCCGACGATGTGAAAGTGAAAAACGGGAAAGTTCACCCGTCAACATTTATAGCAACAGCAATGTTGGCTGTGGCAGTTATCCTTCTGGGTGTTTTTGCCGGTCCGGTTATAGAGGTATGTATGGATGCGGGTGAACAGATCGTGAACCCCGAGATGTATATCAATGCCGTTTTAGGCAGGTAGTTTTAAGCAATCAATAAAAGAAAATAATATGCGCAAAGTATTCGGTTTTCTTCTCAGAGTTGTAAGGTCAGTGCTCTTCATCTTTTATTATCTGAAAGAGCTGATTCTGTCGAGCCTTTATGTGGCTTATGATATTATTACACCCAAAGACCTAATGAAACCAGGTATTGTGGAAGTACCCGTTGATCTGAAAAGTGATACGGCCATCATTGCTTTTGCCAACCTGATCTCCATGACTCCGGGAAGTTTAACCATGGATATGAGCGCTGACAAAAAGAAGATATATGTGCACGCCATGTACCTTCACGATAAGGAAGAATTCATCCGCAAGATGAAAGGAGAACTGGAGAAAAAGATTGCAGAAATTTTTGAATAAAGTTGAGATGTTTAGAAGTTTAGAAGTTTAGAACTTGAGAAACCGATCACACATTACCGATTACAAATTACCGAAAAAAAAAGAAATAAAGATTAAATACCAGATATATGGAATTACAAACATCACCGGTTTTGACTTTTGCGATTTACTTCAGCTTTTTTAGTCTGACCATCAGTCTGTTTATGGGTTTGTACCGTTTGCTTACCGGGCCCACCTTGCCCGACCGTATTGTGGTAATGGACCTGGTAGCTTCATTATCTATAGGTTTGATTATTACCTATATTATGGCAACCGGACAGACTGTTTTTCTCAATGTGGCAGTTGCCATAGCCCTGCTGGTGTTTATGGGTAACATCGCTTTTGCCAAATACTTAATCAGGAGGATCAAAAAATGATAGAATGGATTGCTGCTTTTTTATTGATTGCCGGCTCACTGTTTATGCTTGTTGCCGCCATCGGGGTTGTTAAACTTTCTGATGTATACATGCGTATGCACGCCATAACCAAGGCTGCTTCGCTGGGTGCCATACTCATGCTTGCTGCTGTTTCTATAATTTATATACAATGGATTGTATGGGTTGAAGCCCTGATGGTAGTCGTTTTCGTTATCATAACAGCACCTATTGCTTCGCATATGATTGCCAAAGCTGCCCACAAAACCGGAATGCCCAAAGGGCCTGGTTATATAATGGATGAACTTGAGGGGGTTGATACTGAACTTCCTGAGAAAGAAGAATGAACCTGGTGGTTAAACCAGTTTGAGCCAGCTCACCTGGCGGTCGAACACAAGCCCCAGTTTTGTCAGCAGGTTGATGGATTGTTTATTATGGGGCTCCACATTAACAAATACCGACTTACCCTTTTCTCTTTTACTTTGGATTAATGAACGGAAAATAGTTTCGCCAAAACCTTGTCCGCGATACTGAGCCAGCACATTTAAAAAACCCAGTGAACTGTCATCATGGGTAAGTCCCCACCCGGCAAGCACATCTTCCAGCCAGATACCTGCAGAAATATCTTTTTCTATCCTTTCGCGAATGTAAGGTTGGGATGTGTAATCCTTGTAAGGAGAATTCTCGAATATGTAGGGAACATCACCTAGTCCCAGAGGTTTGCAATGATTGTTTGGTGGGTCTACAATTGCATCTGCAGGTAGATAATACCTGTGTGTACTTAATCTCCATTCAATCCTGTGATTTTGGGTAAGATGCGGTATCATCCATTCTTCCACATTGGCAAAGTACAATGATCTGAAGTCAAATTCTTGGAGTAATGCACCCATCTCCTCTTCATCTGGCACTGCAAGATAGGCCCAGGTGTAATCACTGGTTCCTGTAAGGATCATAGATTCCCCGTTTTTAATTACATTTTCAAGGGGGTAGTTTTCAAAAAACCCTGTAACAGGTAAATTCAGGTGTGGATTTTTTTGAAGTTGCTGAAGTATTTCCTCTTGCATGGGTTGCACTTTTGATGCATTAAAAATAAGTACTTTACGCTATATTATCAACAAAACTAATAGATAAAACGCTAAAAAAATTTTATTCGAAAATTTTCAGTTATATCATTGGTCAATTGACTTTTCCATCATTACAGGATAAGCTTTATGAAACAACTTCCTGTTAAGGTTTGAACGTTAAATGTCCGGGAAGGTTTCATCTGGATAAATTTTATTTAAGTTATTGGTCAGATGGAACTTACATGAATGACCTTATCCATTTTCTTTTGTGAGCACGGTGCTCATGTAAGTTTCATTCAATGTTTCCATAATAACCCTACAGGCCTTTCTTACTTCATTTTCTGATATGATAAGGGGAGGGGCAATACGCAGGCAATGAGGAGCAAAAAGGAACCAGTCAGTAATAATTCCTTTCTCAATAAGCCGATCGATAATGAGTTTATTTTCCTCAAAATTTTCGAATTCCACGGCCAGCATTAGTCCTTTGCCCCTGATGCTTTTTATTTTGGGATGAACCAGCAATTGCC
>SKSE01000295.1 GCA_007118135.1 Bacteroidales bacterium
AATTCAGTATCACCGAAGTTTTCAGTAAATACCTCTCCATTAAAAATAAAACTTATGTCAAACCCGCTCTGAGCTTCAGTTCCTACATTCTGAATCCTGACGATAACTTCTTCCTGAGAACCCAGATCACAACCCGAAACAGGAGAAATGAGTGCTACCGGACCAATATCGCTGGGCAAGGGTTCAAATTCATCGGCTCCGATGGAAGGATTCTGCGGATCACGCAACTTGCCATCAATATCGTCAGGCACAACAGAAACAGGTATACCGGCACCGTAAAGCAAAGGTTGTGATACATAAAGTTCAGAATCTGTTCTGAATATCGGATCAGCCGATAATGAACTGCCATCGTTGCCCGATGCAGTTTGCCACTCTTCCAGTGAACTGCGGTTACCTGACCAGTAACCCAATACAGAACCTGTAGCATAGAAATTATTATGATTGGAAGTGCTGATAGCAGATGGGGTATTCACATACACAGCAAAACCTCCACCTTTATTACTGAATATATTATTCAGGATGTTGATATTTTGTCCACCGGTTGAATGGAAGGCCCTTGCGGAAGAATGACCGGAAGTGATATTGACACTATTGAAGTATAGATTGACAAAATTGGTATTATCAACAGAAATACCATATGCAAGAGTGTTTCCTCCAACATGCACAAAATTATTGGCAATGAGAAAACGTGCTGCTGAAGTGCCGCTGCTTGAAGAAATATGAATTCCTCTGCTGGCACTTACATGAATCCGGTTGGCATAGACTCTGGCACCATTCGAAACATTGGTCAGAAAAATGGCTCTGTAAGATGACCAAACATTTGATGATATGATACTGTTACGTTCAATTACTGGCTGATTCTGGCTTCGCATATAAATTCCATAAGCGTACTGATTTACCATTACATTATCTTTAACAGAAATGCCGGTCTGATTTCCGCCATCAAGATAGATGGCAGAGGAGCCATTAAGCATATAGTTTCCTTCAATAACAAGATTATTATTGGAAGTAGAACCTGAAAACACTAAAGCCCTTGATGTAGCTGTTGAAGAAGTTGCTGAACCCTTGATAATATTCCCTTTGAATTCATTAAACCTTGCATTGCCGGCAATTTCAATTACCCTGGAATTGGTAACGTTTCTTGCCTCAAGGGTCATGTTCTCAAAAGTAATCCATGATGCCCCATCAAGTAATAAGGTATAATTGGGCATGCCGGAAGAAGAATTATGGAACAAAGTAACTTGTGTGCTATCCTGTGATGCTGAACCGAATACTATTCTCCTATCGCTTCCCATCCCGGGATACGATTTAATGTGCAGCTGACTATTATAGGTTCCTGGATTTACAAGTATTTCAACGTTATCAAGAACTCCTCCAAAATTCAGATTATCAACAGCAACTGTGAAGGAAGGAAAATCGGCTCCGGGGCCACCGAGGGTATAGGATCCGGAAAGTGCCGGGAAAAGGTTTTCCACTTCCACGCTGTTGTTGGCAGTATCCTCATCGGGCTGACCATTGGGTTCAACTGCCTGTACAAATATCCTATAACGAGTCGTAGACTGAAAGTTGAAGCTTCCAATCACAATGGTCTCTTCCTGCCCTGTAAGCAGGTTTCCCTCCCACTCAAACTCAGGCTGCGGAGAACCGTTTACGGTCCACTGGAATCTGAGAGAAGTAAGTTCCTGTGCTCCGTTATTTCGGATGTTTACAGAAACATTCTGTAAACCCTGGGCAAATGGTGCCACAGGTTCAGTAAGTGCAACTACCTCAGCATCATACTGATTTAGAGGCAGAAACTCTACCGCTCCAATGGATGGATTTACAGGGCTTCTTGGATTTCCCTGAATGTCGGTTGTGACACTTGCAAGGGGAATACCTGCCGTACTTAATAAGGCCTGTGATAGAGCAGGAGAAAATTCTGCAATAAAACCCGGATCCAGGCTTAATGAACTGGCATCCTGACCACTCTGGCTTTTCCAATTATCGAAGCCGGCAGTATTACCGTTATTCCAGTATCCAAGAACTGACCCGGTAGTATACAAATTATTAAAATCTGATGAGCTTATCGAACCTGCTGTGTTAACGTAAATAGCATAACCACCGCCGGTATTTGCAAAAATATTGTTGCGCAAAAGGTTATTGGCTCCCTGGGTAATATGAAATGCTCTCCCGCCTGATGCACTGGTTCCTGTTACATTAATTGTATTATGATAAACATTAAAACGGCTGCTGGATCCCATATAAATCCCATAGGCTGTTCCTGTGCCGCCTATTTCTACAAAATTATTGTGAAGACTTCCGCGGGTAAGTGACGAAGTGCTACCTGTAATGAATATACCGTAGCCATTGGAAAAGTTATAAATCCTGTTAGCAGAAACAATTGCACCCTCATTTGTATTTGACAAATATATGCCATAGAAAGGATTGGATGTTACAGGAGATGTAATTACGTTTTTATGAATTATCGGAGAAGTAATATTACTAATACTCACCCCCATATAATGCTGGTCACGAAAAGCATTTCCCTCAAGAACAAAAGAACCGTCATTCTGACCACTGTTACCATTAATCTGCAGGGCATAACTTCCATCATAAAAGCTGGATTCTGTGAATGAAACTCCTGTTATTCTGTTTACATCTCCATATACCAGGGAGTGATTTGCAGAAGTAGAGCTGCCTTCTCTACCCATGAAAACTGATCTGAAAAATGAAATATTATTCAGGTTGCCGGAGAGATTTACTACTCTGGAGTTGCTTCCATGTAATGCTTTAAAGGTAATATACCTGAAATGCAAATTACTTGCATTATTTAGAGCAAGGGTATAATTGGGCTGTCCCCCTGCATCATATTCAACCGTAACAGCTCCATTTATTTCAGATTGTGCACGGAAGATAATGCTGTTGTGTTCGGATGCTCCTGCAACGGGCCCCAACAATAGTTGTTCATTATACGTACCGTCGGCCACAAGGAAAATAACCGGTCCTGCTACTCCACCCTCATTCAACGCTTGTATGGCCTGTGTGAAGTTTTCAAAATCGGCCAGTTCTCCACCTATGGTATAGGTTCCATTAAGACCGGCAAATAATCCTTCAACCCTGATGGTGTCATTTTGCGGACGCTGGTCATCAAGCCCATTGGGCATTGATGAGTAAGCTTTAATCTGGTAGGGTTCTCCAAAAATAAAGTTGAACTCGCCCAGAACCACATCCTGTGTGGCCCCCGGTGCCAGATTTCCTGACCAGACAACCGGAGCCTGCTCAAGTTCATTTACATACCAGTGAATATTTACCTGATTTAGTGGATTTAGAGCATTGTTTAACAATGTAACCATTACTTCATTTACCCCTTCACCAAAAGGTACTGCCGGGGCAACAACTGAAGTTATAGCCGCATCCTCGGTGGCTGTGGCAAGCTCATGTGCACCAATGACCGGTGCCAGAGGATCGCGGGTGTTAAAATCAATATCAGTTGTCACAGCAGCAAAGGGTTCTGCTGCACCGGCCAGTGCATTCTGATTGATATACAGGTCCGGTTCTCCGGTAAACAGTGGATCAACCGATAATGAAGCCAAATCTTTACCTGTTTGATTCTGCCAGGAAATAAGGTCCGCTATATCACCTCCAAAGGATCCCAATATATTTCCTGTTGTATAAAGATTATTGTTATCAGAAATAAAAGAATAACTGGTAGGTGTGAATGAAATAGCATACGCCCCGGAAGTGCTGGCAAAAATGTTATTCTGAATATGAAGTCCCTGCGACCATTCAAAAAATGCAGCACGACTTCCTGATACAGAACTACTAACTATATTAACAGTATTGTAAACTACATCCACGTTATTGGAATTGTAAATATAAATCCCATCCACAGGATTATTTGTACCAATCCTGATGAAGTTATTTGATACCAGCGGACGCCCATCAGCATTGCTACCTGAAGACCACAATCCAATACCCCGTCCATTATTCTGGCCCCTTATTCTGTTGCGACTGATTTCAGAAGGTCCGGGACTCGATGTCAGATAAACAGCATAATAATCACCATGGACCGTTTGTGTCTCCAAGATATTACCTGTAATCTGCGGTGCAATATGGTTTTGCAGATAAATTCCATACCTGTACTGACCAACGAACTGATTCTCGTTTATTACAGTTCCCGGGCGATTGCTGCTCCCGATCATATAAAAGGCATAACTTCCATTTTCAAAATAGTTATTCGAAAATCTAATTTGTGAAAACGGTTCGCTGCTGCTGTATACCAAAGTTCTGTTTACTGAAACATTTGTGGTGGGAACTCCAATGATCCTATTGTTTTCAAAATGAATTCCGGTTGTACTTCCCTGAATGTCCACGACTCTTGACCAACTATTGTTTAAAGCCTGGAGGGTCATGTCCTTAAATGTAACATAACGGGCTCCCGATAGGCTCAGAGTATAATTTGAGCCTGAAGGGGCATTGAAACCTAATGTTACAGAGTTATTATCACGTGATTCAGAACGGAAAATCACGCGGTTTTCTTCAGATGCTCCGGGGAAATTCTGAATCCTGAACTGTTCATTATATTCGCCGGGTCTTACATTGAAAGTAACAGGGCCTGTAACTCCACCTACATTTAAAACATCAACCGCCTCTGTAAATGATTCAAAATGCGGGTTTACACCTCCAATTGTAAATGAACCTTCAAAGGCAGCATAAAGATTTTCTACCCGGGTGGTATCGTTTATGGTAAGCTGATCTGGCTGCCCATTGGGGGTGCTGCTGCGTACTACAATTTCGTAAGGTACTCCCAATTGAAAATTAAAATTACCAATGGTAGCCTGGGTAGATTGCCCTGAAGCCAGTTGGCCGGTCCACTGGTAATTAGGTTGTGCTTCCCCATTAACAGTCCAAAGAAGAAAAAGTGAGTTCAGAGTTTGGGTACCGTTATTCTTAAAAGTTACCACAACTTCCTGATTTCCAAATGCAAATGGCATAATAGGCTCATCAACAGAAACCATGGCCACATCAAGACCTGGAAGTGAAAATTCATCGGCTCCGATATCGGGGGTAGACAAATCACGGGGATCACCATCTATATCCTCTGTAATTCCCACAAAAATACCCGCCTTGTAAAGACTTATCTGGTTTACATGCAAATCGGTGTCTGTTGTAAAAATGGGATCCACAGAAAGCGAATTGGCATCAAAACCACTCACTGATTGCCAATTGATAAGGTTGGTTACGTTGCCATTGTTCCAGTATCCGAAAATTCCCCGGGGCACAAAAATATTGTTATGGTCAGAATTGATAATATTGGTTGCTGAGGATGTATAATAACCATGTCCGGTACCTGAATGGGCAAAAATATTGTTAATTACCCTGATGTTATTTCCACCATTGGCAAAGAACGATCTGCTGTTTGTATGTTCAGTAGTAAGATGTACAGTATTATGATAAACATCTGTATGCGAACTGGATTGTAGATAAATACCGTATGTTGCGTTAGCATTCCCCCCTGAAAACACAAAATTATTAGCTATCAACTCTTTGTTATCACTGCTTCCTGAAAGGTCTACCCAAATGCCCCTGTTTCCCACATTAGTATTGATATTGTTGGATAAAATTCGTGTGCCGTTTCTTGATATGGTATAGATTCCCGTATAAGAAGAAAGTGTTCGGGTTGTATTGATTTCATTCCTGTAAATATATGGACTCTCAATATGTTGAAGATATATCCCACCTGTATACTGGTTTGAAAAAACATTTTCTGTAATAGAAACAGGCCCCTGATAATTATTCCACGATGGTACAAAATAGATTCCATAACTACCATTCTCAAAATAATTGCCGGAAATATTTACTGTTGAAAAACTAGTTGAAGCACTGTAAATAATTGCCCTTCCAGTATTGCTGTTATTGGAATCGGAACCCCGGAAACGGTTGCCTGTAATATTAATACCGGTAGCTCCTGCCGCAATATCAATTATTCGGGCATTGGTAACATTTAGCGCTTCAAGAGTAAGAGATTCAATATTTATATAACTTGCGCCATTAATAAATACAATGTAATTGGCAGAAGAGATTGAACTGAACGCAACAATTACATCTGTACTATCACCGGTTTCTGAACGGAAGGTAATGGTTTTGGTTTCATCTGCTCCATCCACTGGTGTCAGTACCAGTTGTTCATTATATGTGCCGGGCCTGATAAGGAATTCAACCGCCCCAAGTATTCCACTGTTATTCAATGCTTCAATGGCTGAAGTAATATCAGAAAAGTCGGGGTTATCTCCTCCAACGGTAAATTCTCCTGCAAGTGCGGGTATTAGTCCTTCTACACTGATAGTATCATTAAAGTTTACCTGATCCTGCACTCCATTGGGCATTTGGGTCCAGGCAACAATATCATGATAAACACCTGCAGCAAAATTAAAACTACCCAGCACAACCTCAGTTTCATCGCCGGGTTGCAAGTCACCTGTCCATTGCAGAAGGGTTTGCTCCAGTTCATTAACTTCCCAATATATCTCAACCGACGATATAAGATTTCCTCCGTTATTGACGAGAATTACTTTCACGTCATTTTCTCCTGCCGGGAAAGGTACCTGGGGTGCTGAAAGAGCAAGAAGTCCGGCGTCATTCTCCGGTACAGGGAATTCATCAGCTCCGATATCGGGGTTATCAGGATCACGAAGATCGCCATCGATATCAACGGTTATGCCTTCAATGGGCGTACCTTGTCCCTTCAGAGCCACTTGTCTTACATGCAGATCACTGGCAGAAACATAAAGAGGGTCGATATTCCATGAGTTTTCATCCTCGCCTGAAGCGGCTTTCCATGCTTCAAAAGTATCAACATTGCCATTATTCCAGTACCCAAGAACTGTTCCGGTGGTAAAATAGTTATTATGATCTATTGCACTTAAAGAGCCTGCTGTATTCATGTAAATAGCATAACCCCCGGCAGCATTGCTGAAGATATTATTAAGAACGGAAATATTATTTCCACTGCTGGTGTAAAATGCCCTTCCCGATGATCCGGTAATATTTACATTATTGAAAAACACATTCAGATACACCGAGCTGATGTTATGAATACCCGCAAATGTTCCGGAAGAATTTATATGAACAAAATTATTGAATAACCATCCTCGGTCTGTGGCATTGCCATTGGCACTACTGAGATATATTCCGTAATTACCATTGCTTGCGGTTATTGTATTGGATGAAAGTTCAAAACCTCCTGCGGTACTTATTATCTCCACTCCACTGTAACTTGTAGTTGCAGAGGTTGTGAAAATTTGATTGCCTCTGATTATAGGGTTGATCTGATCTCTTATGTAAATTGAATTTCTGCTCTGGTTTTCAAAAACATTGTTTTCTACCAAAGTACCGGTAGTATTGGTACTTGAGTAAAGATAAGCCCCGTAGCTGTTATCTTTGAAAACATTGTTAGTTACCACTATATCCCTGTGCCAGCTGTTACCAGCATTTACAGAGGTTCTTGAGGTAGAATTCCCCGCATTTGCAACGCCCTGAAATATATTTTCTGTTATCAGGATATTTTCTGCTGAGACAAGATCAATGATTACCGAGTTGGAGTTGTTTGTAGCAGCCAGGGTTAAATGCTGAAAAATCATATTCCTTGCACCGTTCAGTAAAACAGTATAATTCTCATTCCATAAAGTAGAATTAAATGTTATGATAACATCCTCAGTGTTTCCTGATTCTGACTGAAAAATTACACTGTTCTCTTCATTACTACCTGGAAATGAATGAATAACTAATTGTTCATTATAGCTTCCTGTTCTGATATTGAAAACCACCGGACCGGTTATACCACCCAGATTGAGGTTTGTGGCAGCCTGCAAGAGATTTTCAAAATCAGGATTGGAGCCACCAACAGTATATTCACCGCTTAAACCGGTATAAATATTTTCGACTAAGAGGGTATCGTTCAGATTGAAAGCATCAGGCTGACTGTTGGGCATACTGCTCCATATCTTGATATCATAACGGGTGTTGATATCAAAGGAAAAGGAACCTATGATTACATCTGCTTCTGATCCCGGTGCGAGATTTCCCGACCAGATAAAATCCTGCTGTTCATTATCGTTTACCGTCCATTCAATATTTACGGATGAAAGGGTTTGCGCACCATTGTTTCGCAAAAGAACATTCACATCATTTAAACCTGCATCAAAAGGTACCGACGGACTATTAAGAACCAAAATACCTGCATCATTTTCAGGTGGAGAGAGTTCGTTGGCGCCGATTACGGGATTTTCTGTGTTCCGGACCAATCCATCAATATCGGTATCAATGCCAACATAAATCCCTGCACCTACCAGTTCTACCCGGTTGGCATATAAGTCAGATTCTGAGTTATAATTGGGATCCAGTGATAGTGAGGCCTGTTCCTGATTAGTTATGTCTTGCCACTCCTGTAAATCTGAAGCTAAATTGTTTCCCAGTCGGGCAATTACAGAACCCGTAGACAGTAAGTTATTATGATCAGTATCGACACCACTTGTATTTCCAAGATATACGGCATAACCACCTCCGGCATTCACAATGTTATTATTCTTAATATTCAGGTTGCTGTTGTTGGAGTTTGGGGCTGATATACCTCTGCCATTTGTGCTATGTGTTCCGGTAATTAAAATATTGTTGTGGTAAATATCAAAATGGCTGTCACCCCAGTTCAGTGAAATACCATGGGCAGTATTATTATCGCCCGCCCTGATAAAATTATTTGCAATCAGCCCTCTTTGCGAGGCAGAAGCTGAACTATTGATTAAATAAATACCATAGCTACCATTTACAACATTGATTCTGTTTGCCAAAATATTTTTTTGACCTGCCGAATTGTTCAGGTGTATACCAATATAATTGCCTCCAGTGGAAAAAAATGTATTTCTTTCAATGGAGAATCCATTATTCTGATTAATGTCAATCCCTCTATATCCCTGTGTTTCAAAGTTGTTATCAAAAATTTGTATTTCTGATGATCTGCCTGCTGAGCCTGCATTGACATATACACCATAGGCTCCACCTTGAAAATCATTCTCCAATACAACAATATTATGAATGTTATTACCATCTGCAAATATGATGGCTCTGGCTGTTGAACTTGCAGTGCTATATGGAGCAGAAAAAGCTGAGTTTTGGATTTTGATGTGATTGGTTGCTGTTCCCAGGCTAAATATCCTTGAGTTATTTGAGTTTGTTGCCTGGAAGTTTATTTCTTCGAATTGTAAATCAGATGCCCCGTTTATCCTTACAATATAATTTGCAGATGAAGATGAGCTAAAGGTTATTTGTACATCTTCGTTTGAACCTGTTTCTGATCGAAAAGTTACAGTATTTGATTCAGAAGTTCCCGAAATTGGATTAATAATAACCTGTTCATTGTAAATTCCCGGCCTTATATTAAAAATAACCGAACCTGTAATGCCTCTGGCCACAACCTCATCAACCGCTTCCTGAATTGTATTGAAATCGGGAGATGCCCCCCCTACCGTGTAAACACCTGACATGGAAGCAATCAAATCTGAGACTGAAATAGTATCATTGGTAGTAAGTTCATCGTTAAAATTGTTTGGGTTAGATGTCCATGCGGTAATATCATAAATTCCTGTAAAATCAAAATTAAAAGAACCCAGGTTTACCGTTTGTGATGAATTGGTTGCCAATTGACCTGTCCAGCTAACAGGAGACTGCAACTGACCGTTAACCTCCCAGTTTAATTGAACTGATGTAAGATTATTACTGCCGAAATTAAACAACTCTGCTTGTACGGTTCTTTCTCCTGGTGCAAATGGCATAACAGGGTCGATTATCGATACCAGCCCGGCATCATTCATTTTAATATCGTCCAGCACCAACTGTGCCTGCGGCTTACTGCTGCTGGTAGTTGTAGTGTTTAGTCCACATGCGCCGGTGTTATTACGAACAAACCTGAAACCATTACCTGATGAGTAATATCTTATGGTTCCGCTGTTACTGGTGGCTTGTACAGGGTCAAAACATACATCGACAAGAAGATTGTCTTGTCCGTTCCAGAAAAATGGGCGGGTAAGTTCAAGCATGTCAAAACCGCCAGCCTGCGGCAAATATGCTTCCGATTGATATACCACAGTAAATGGTCCATCATCATGAATGGCTGAATTGGTTGCATCGGTATGTTTCATCTTTATAGTAAAACCTGGCAATTCATAAACCGGCGCTGTGTTAATATACAATCCAAAACCCGTAATAAGCCGTGCGATGCCTGCTTCTGATATTTCTTCTTTGGTATAAACCCACTGACTTCTTATACTTTGATTAGTGATATTAATGGGTGACGCCTCGCTGAGGCCTGTGGTTTGGGTACCACTTCCGATCTGGATGTTTTCACTTCCGAAAACCAGCGAATAATCAGCCAGATTAAGAATAATAAAAGAAATCAGTAAAACCGGGAGATGTAATCCCTGCTTAAGGGTAAAGAATCTTTTCATTTGCTTTTTGGTTTAGTTTGCGGAAAGATGGGATAGAAAATCAAAGTTTTTAATTTAAATCATCGCTTTAAACATAAATTTAATCATTCATTTTGAAAAAGACAAGCTTTAAGGGGCAATAAATTAATTTTACTCTAACTTTTTTTACTTTTAAGCAAATCTTTTTTATCGTAAGTCAAGATTAATCATTCATTTCAATACCTTTTTGCCTGCTTCAGATTTGTAAAAAATTTTTTGTATAGCTACTTAAAAGGATTTCAGTTTTCAAAAAAATTGGGCAATTTATTTTAATCCGTTAGTTTTGAATTATATTTTAATACAAATCCAAAAATCATCCACATGCATAACCCCGTAAAAAAACTCGCCGCCATACACGACCTTTCCGGTATAGGAAGGGTATCACTTACTTCTGTAATTCCTATATTATCATCCATGGGTATCCAGGTTTGCCCACTTCCCACGGCTGTATTATCATCTCATACCCAGTATCCTGACTTTTACAAGGTTGATCTTACCGAGCATTTGCATCCTTTTATCAAACACTGGAAAAACCTTAAACTGAAGTTTGATGCCATTTACAGCGGTTATCTTGCCTCTGCTGCCCAGGTGGAAATTGTGGAATACATAATTGATTCATTTTACAATAAGGGTATGATGGTGGTGGTTGACCCGGTTATGGGAGATAATGGAAGTACTTATGCATCGCTCGGAATGGACCTTGTATCGGAAATGCAGCGGCTTATAAAAAAAGCAGATGTTATTACACCTAATCTTACAGAGGCTGCTCTTTTGCTTGGAGAAAAGTACAGTGAAGCCATCGACCAGGAAACCATAAAAGAGTGGTTGCTCAGGTTATCAGAGAAAGGACCATCAACTGTTGTAATTACCAGTGTTCCGGAACTCCCTAAAAATAAAAACACCTCTGTTATAGCTTACGAAAAAATGACGAAAAGATTTTGGAAAGTATCATGCCACTATTTACCAGCTAATTATCCGGGCACTGGCGATTCTTTCACAAGTGCGCTTACCGGCTCATTATTACAGGGAGACAGCCTGCCTATAGCACTGGATAGGGCTGTTCAGTTTATTTCATACGGTGTTAGGGCAACCTTTGGTCACAATTACGATACCCGTGAAGGAATAATGCTTGAAAGAATTCTTAAGAACCTTGACAACCCTGTAAATATGGGCACCTACGAGTTATTAGATTAATTTTTTTCATTTTTAAATGCATATTTAAAAAAATTTATTTTACTTTTGCGCTGCTGAATAAGCAAAGACTTCTTTGAAAAGATGTTTATAGTGAAGAGCGGAGAGAACAGGCTCGCTGATGCTCTGGCAACCCACCCTCCCGGGGGAAGGTGCCAAAACCTGCCTTAAGTCAAGGAATTATAAACAAAAACTATTATCATGTTTAATGAATTTTCTTTTTTAAAATTACTTCACCTTACGGGTTATGCATGCCCATCGGTGTACCAGCCTGAAAAAGTTTCCATAAACAACTTCATTCACAGCGTGCATATGTCTATGCGCATGCCTGGCTACTGATCATTGAATTCTGATCGGTCCCGGGCAATTTTTTTCTGACTTCCAACGGAAGCCATTGCCCTTTTGTGGCCAGGCGAAAATTAATTACAAAATTCGAATTCCGACCCGAGCCAAAGGTGAGCTCAGCGAAGCTAATTTCGAAACTAATTAATTCACTTTCTCATTCTAAACTTCTAAACTTATCAAATTATAAACTCATCAAATTATCATATTATAAACTTTTAAACTTCTAAACATATGACTAAGAATCTCAACTTCGATACTTTACAACTTCATGCAGGTCAGGAACCCGATCCAACAACCGGTTCACGCGCAGTTCCTATATATCAGACAACTTCCTATGTTTTCAACAATGCTGAACATGCAGCCAATCTTTTTGAACTGAAAGAATTTGGAA
>SKSE01000232.1 GCA_007118135.1 Bacteroidales bacterium
CTGTTTAGGAAAGGGTGGATGTAAAGAGGAAAAATACAGGCAACGTGTTAAGTTACCTTTTGGAAATCCTATGCTGTCGGATTGCAAGAAGCCTCATCCTTGCATAGCCTACATTCATCCAGGCAATGATAATGCCTGCTGTCATAAACATGATCAGGCTGTAAATGGCCGGTGAAATAGCCATTACATCATTGTGGAGAAGAGTGCTTGCGATCATAATACCGAGGGTACCGTTCTGAATTCCGGATTCTACCGAAATGGTAACGCTTTGTGCCAGGTTTAATTTAAAGAACCTTGCGGTAAGAAAACCCAATGAAAGCATTACAGCATTTAATGAAAGAGCTACGGGGCCTACATCGCGAAAGGAACTCACAAAAATATCGCGGTTGGTATTTATGGCTGCAAATATGATCAGGAAAAGGAGAATTCCTGAAACAATTTTGACAGGTTTGTCCATCTTATTGGCAAATTTCTTTGCCTTTGCCCTGATATACATGCCAATGCCGACCGGAACAAGGGTTATTAGAGTAAGACGTAATATTGTATCAAATACCGGCAACGGAACATACTCTCCCTGCTGCAGAAAATGCGACAAGGAAAAATTTATGATAAGGGGTATAGTAATAACTGCTATCAAACTTGAAATAGCAGTAAGACTGATGGAAAGGGCGGTATCACCCTTTGAAATATGGCTTATGAGATTTGAAGTAGGTCCGCCGGGACAGGCAGCCAGCACCATGATTCCCACTGCCAGATATAAATTCTCCAGCCCGAAAATCAAAACAAGCAAGAAACCCACCAGGGGAAGTATTACAATCTGGTTTACAAATCCCAAAGCTGCAGCCCTCGGATAATAAACCACACGCTTAAAGTCAATGGGAGCCAGAGAAAGGCCCATACCCAGCATAATAATTGCCAGGGCAAGGGGCAACATCAAATCAGTAAGAAAGTTAGTTTCCATAGCTTATACTTTACGTCTTCAATTGGTTCTTAATTGTTTTTCTGCCTTATCAGATGTGTAAATTTAGTTAATCTAAACAAACGAGCAAACAAATAATAATTTCAACTAAAAATTCTTTAAGTCAATGTTATCTTTGAGTATTGTTTAATAAATATATTTTATTGAAAATAAATAAGTTTTGTAAACTAATTATATTATCTTTGCCCCCGAATTAAACATTTTTTTATTTTTTATCAAATTATTATGAGTAACGGAACAGTAAAATTTTTCAATGAAACCAAAGGATATGGTTTTATTAAAGAAGATGATTCAAACAATGAATACTTCGTACATGCTACAGGGCTGATCGATGAAATCAGAGATAACGACGAAGTGACCTTCGACCTTCAGGAAGGTAAAAAAGGATTAAATGCAGTGAATGTAAAACTTGCTTAGTTTTAATATAACTTCATAACATTTATGAATTGAAAAAGGCTGTCAAATCTGACAGCCTTTTTTCATTACATGAAGAGAATATTATTTTACCACCCTGATAGCTTGCATAGCAAACCCGGGGTTTTTAAAAGGCCATTCTTTCTGAATCCAGTTTTTTACCGTTTCAATAAAGACCCTATTAGCATCGGGATCATTGGTTCTTAACCACATGGTAATCTGTGCATCATGTTCCTCATTTTTAGATGGACGAATGTAAATACTGCCGATCATGTTTCCCTCACTTTTTAGCAATACGGGGTAAACAAAAGAATCTCTGATTTGTGGAATCCGGTCATAATAAGCCTGCCCGATCAATTCATCTCCTATAGGAATATCAACACGATGCCATGCACCCATATGCGGAACTCTTTCAGGTAAATAATCATAAGTATTCATCCTGAGATTCTCAACAGCATAAATATTATTATAAGTAAGTGGGCAGAAGTGGAAATATTCATTTTCAAAAGATTGCGGTGGCTTAAAATCAGGAGGAACAAATGAATTATTCTGGGCTGTCAGCTTTCCGAAGATTACTGAGAGTATCAATACAATTCCTGAAAATATCAATTTTCTCATTTTGCTTTAATTTTAATTGTGGATAGGTGCTGTTATTAAAAACTATTTTTACGTTAATATAAAAGTACTCACCAACCCGAGCCAAATGATAGTAAAAATCAGTCATAAAACAGGATAATTCTGACATTAAGAGATGAATTTTCAGCCTGAATGGGACGAAAACCCCTGTCTTTATTCAGACCTTCCAATCTGTCAGTTGAAATTAACGGCAATGGATAGCAAAAGTATCCATTGCCGTTGGCTGAAGCCAACAGACAAGATGTTGCCGCAAACCGAAGGGCGCTTTAGCCCCATTAATTGATACGGATAAGGTTGCAGATAATCATTTTGATTAACGATCAGCTTCATATTTTTATACGTTTTCCAAAAAATTCCGTAGGTTTGCCCGTAAAAGAAATATTTCACCCTAAAATAAAAAACAAAATGAGGAAAATAATTTATTTGTTAACAGCAGTGTTACTAATGGTATCGTGCGATACCGCAATGAGACACCCGGCAGCAGTAAGCCCTGTGGATGAAGCAACTGTGGAACGGGTTATTTCACAACTCCTTGAAAAACATGGCCCGGAACACTCTTTTCGCATTGAGCGGGGAGTAAGCCGTGCCGCTGAATTATGGCGCGACACCGATGGAAGTGATGCCGACTTTGAAGTTTTCTGTATGGAAAATTTCATTGCCGATGAAGATGAGTTGAACCTGGTATTCGATCGCCTGGCCAACAACTTTGAATATCTTTTCGGCTATATGAGCCGTATAGGTGTGGAACTGAACCGCCAGATACATGAAGACCGCGGACCCATCCATCCCATCGATCAAATGTTTGGCGCCTACAGTGCATCAGCTCATATTCAGGAAGACTTTTTTGATAACAAAATTGCCTTTATCATTATCCTGAATTTCCCCAACTACAGCCTGGAAGAGAAAAATGAACTGGGCGGCGATTGGGATGGTCGTCAATGGGGATTTGCCCGATTGGGAGACAGGTACAGTGCCAGGATTCCTCCGGCTATCATTCAGGAAAATGCCAGAACATACAGTGAGGGACGCTTGTATATTTCTGAATACAACATTTATGCAGGGAAACTCCTCAATGACGAAGGAGAACAGCCTTTCCCCGAGAATATGCGTTTGCTGGCCCACTGGAATGTACGCGATGAGATCAAATCCAATTACGATCAGCCCGATGGTCTTCCCAAGCAGGAAATGCTATATAAGGTAATGCTCAGGATCATCAACCAGGAGATTCCCAAAGAAGTGATCAATAATCCCGATTACAACTGGAATCCTTTCAGCAATGAAGTTTTCAGGGATGGCGAAGCAGTAGATTTTACACCTGAAGATACACGTCGGTACGAAATTCTGCTTAATAACTTCCGCGCCATGCAAAACGTTGACCC
>SKSE01000217.1 GCA_007118135.1 Bacteroidales bacterium
CTTCGATATTTCGGGGGATATACATAGGTTTTTTGTGTAAAGGTACAAAAAATTAGATATTATTGAATATTAACTCCAGAAAAACCTGATATTTATGGAGTGTCAGTCCAAAAATATCTGATTATTTAGTGCTTTGCTGCGACTCCATTGCAAATCCGGGCATAAAAAAAGGTTGACCTTTTCAGATCAACCTTTTTGCGGTCTGGACGGGACTCCCGAAAAATCATCTAACCTCATAAAGAGAGTTTCATTTCAGGGATGATATCCTATTGCTATTTACTTCTTTCAATCTCTCTGCGTCGCATGGGCATTGCATCAATGATGGCAAATAGCTTTTCCAATGACAGTAATTCATCTAGCCGAAGCTTTATTCCTCCATCAAGGCCTAGTAAAATAACTTCAAATCCTGAATTGGTTTTTTTGTAATCATTATATAAGCAGTCAGATTTTATTTTATTTCCAGTATTCAATCCGGTTTTGAATTCTTCGGGCATTACCTGGTAAATGATTAATTTTCTCTCATTTAAACCGGTAAAATCCTTCCTGAATTCAGCGAGCTGAGATTGAAAAGTGGAGTTGTTTTCATCATCAGTTAATAACAAAATCAACCTGTTTTCCCATCTGTGCTTCGATAAATCCTGGCCGGAAACCACCAAGACATTGAACAGAGATACTGCGAACATTAATTGTTTCAAATGAGTCATATAATACACTTTTTAATTGACTACATATTAGCAATTAATATGTGTAAAATGTTCATCATGCTGGTATTTACTCACCACTTCATCAGCGATAGCATCTTAACAATGCGTATAAGCTACCCGGAGCTTTTAATTTAAGCTCTGAAATGATTACTTTCCTGAAAAAAGAAAGTTTATAAAGCCTGATGCCTGGGTTTATTCTCCGGTAATACTTATAATATACTCTCTGCTTAAGGGAACCCGTTCAACCACATCGGGACTCTCATCTTCAATGTAGTAGTATTCGATATTTGTTTTCTGACCAGCTTTTAACACAGCAGGAAAATCGACCTGGCCTGTGCCTAATATCACATCAGTAGCTCTTTCTGTCCTTCCGGATAAGTCGTCCTCTGCAACTTTTTTCAGGTCTTTAAGGTGCATTAATCTGAATCGTTCAGGATACCTTTCCAATAACTCAACGGGATCAGCACCCGGAAGAACCGTCCAAAACAGGTCCATCTGAAAACTTACATAATCCGGATTTGTATTTTGCACCAGGTAGTCAAAAAGGGTTCCGTCTTCGTGCGGCTCAAATTCAAAACCATGGTTATGGTAGCAAAAATAAATACCTTGTTCTTTTAAAAACTTGCCGGCACGGTTAAAATCTTCCACTGCCTTTTGTGCATTTTCCAGTGTAAACAATCCATCGTGGGGAATTGAAGCTACTCTCACATATTTTGCCCCTAGCGTATGAGCATCTTTTGCAACCTGCTCGGTATCATTTAACAAAACATTATATCCAACACCATAAGAAGTACAAATCATACCTCTTTCATCAAGTAATTGGCGCATTTCTTCTGCTGTAATTCCAAAAAGATTAGAAAACTCGATATTGGTAATGCCCATTTCTTTGATCAGGTCCAGGGTACCAGTTATATCTTCAGAGAACTGATTACGAAAAGAAAAAGATACAACCCCCGGATCAGGCACCAATGGTTGAGGTTCGGTTTGCTGCTTGCATCCAAAACTCATTACACTAATTATAATGAGTAAAAATATTCCCTTGATAAACTTTAAACGATTACTTTTCATAGTTTTTGTTATTTGATTTGATTTAAACTTAAATTTCAGATTCTGTTTCAAAGTTTTATTACAGGTTTCAGAGCTTATCATACCTAATTATTGAAGTTTCACCTTCTTGAAAAAGGAACTTATTCTTCAGAAACATTGTGCTAAAATAAAACTAAATAACAAATTCAACTGCATATCTTCATAAAAAATGCAATAGATAATAAAAATAGCAATAAAATGAATTTTTGATCATGTTCCTGATGCTTCAGTTATCTTTTATGAGATTACGGGATTTTGTTAAAAAACACTTTTTATATAAACGAAAGTTTAAAAAACCAGAATAAAAGTAAATCAGGCAAGCGAAACAAACCTATATTTGCACCTGTTTAATAATTTCTAAAATTGCTGATATGCCACTTAATATCCCCGACAACCTGCCTGCTATTGATATTTTAAAAAAGGAAAATATTTTTGTGATGGAATCCCAACGTGCACAAAGCCAGGATATCCGGCCTTTGCGTATTGCCCTGTGTAACCTGATGCCGCTGAAGATTGTAACCGAAACTGACTTCATAAGACTTCTTTCCAATAGCCCACTACAGATAGAGCTTGAGTTTTTCTATATGGATAAACATGAATCAAAAAACACAAGCAGGGAGCACATGAATATTTTTTACAAAACCTTTGACCAGATAAAGGAAAAGCGCTACGATGGACTCATTATAACCGGTGCACCGGTTGAACACCTTGAATTTGAACAGGTAGATTACTGGACAGACCTGCAACAGGTTATGGACTGGAGTAAAACCCATGTAACCAATACACTTTATATTTGCTGGGGTGCTCAGGCCGGTCTATACCATCATTACGGTATTGGGAAATTTAACCTGCCTGCCAAGTTATTCGGCGTTTTTGAACACAGAATCACTGAGCCCGGATTGCCTCTTTTCAGGGGATTTGATGATGAGATACACGTGCCCCATTCGCGATACACCGAAACACGACGGGAAGACATTATGCAACATCCCAACTTAACCCTTGCGTGTTATTCAGAAAAAGCGGGTGTTCATGTGGTTACATCTAAAGATTTCAGACAGATTTTTGTAACAGGACATTTTGAATACAATGCCGACACCTTAAAAAACGAATATATCCGTGACAAAGAACGTGGTCTTGATACGGCACTGCCCGAAAACTATTTCCCCGGCAACATTCCCGAGGCCCTGCCCATTGTTCGTTGGAGAGCCAATGCAAACCTTTTCTTTGTCAACTGGCTCAACTACTATGTTTACCAGGAAACCCCCTATGAATGGGCATAATCCGTATTTAGCGCTTTTATTGCCGGATATATTTGACATCCACTCTCGTTTCAATTCACTAAAAATAATTGACCATTGGTGATGGAAAAATCAATTGAAAGAAATTTTTTTTTGTCAGATTAAAAAACTCAATTATCTTTGCAACGCTTTTCACAAAGCAAAACGTTCATCACAATACTTGGTCTGGTAGTTCAGTTGGTTAGAATACGTGCCTGTCACGCACGGGGTCGCGGGTTCGAGTCCCGTCCAGACCGCAAAAATAAAAGGTTGATTGTTAACACAGTCAACCTTTTTTTATATTAAGGTTATTTGACACTTTCAAACCAAACATC
>SKSE01000071.1 GCA_007118135.1 Bacteroidales bacterium
ATGCCCGCGAAAAGAAGAAACAGGACGGACCATATGATCGCCCTTCCCCCCTTGGGGGACTGGGCAAGAATCGCGGCCCGGATATCGGCTGCATGATCCACGTCTTTGGCCTGCATCCGGTAGAACAGTTCCTCATTTTTTGCACCGCTCTCAGGCTTCGGTGCCATTGTTTTTTCATTTTTTTCTGTCACGTGTGTGCTCCTGACTACATTCTCAGCTGGCCTTTTTTTAAGGCTTCAAGAACCGGCGCCTTTGGCCCGTCAGCAACGATGGCGCCGTTGTCGATAACGACCAGACGGTCCACCATGTCCAGAAGGGACGCCCGGTGCGTGATTAAAATAAGGGTCTTGTTCCGGATCAGCGGCCCCAATTGCTTTCTGATGCGCATCTCGCTCCGGTTGTCCATGTTGCTGGTGGGCTCATCGAGCACCAACACAGGCGGATCAAGCAGCAGGGCACGGGCCATAACGATGCACTGGCGCTGACCGCCGGAGAGTCCCCTGCCCAGTTCCCCGATTTCCATGTCATACCCCAGCGGGTGCTTTTTGACGAATGCATCGACCCCCGCCGCATCCGAAGCCCTCAGGATTGTCGCATCATCCACCTCGCGGGTGCCCATGGTGATGTTGTTGCGGACAGTGCCCCTGAAAAGCTGGATATCCTGGGGGACATACCCGATAAAACGACGCAGTTCCGTTGGATCGATCTGGCGGATATCCGTTCCATCCATGGTGATCATACCGCTCTGCGGTTCATACAAACCCATCACAAGCTTTCCCAGGGTGGTCTTTCCCGACCCGATGGGCCCGATGATGCCGACTTTTTCTCCGGCCGCTATCTCCAGGCTGATGTTGTTAAACACTGCCGCAGACTGGCCGGGATAGGTAAACGTCATGTTTTTGATGCCGATGGCGCCGGTGAAATCAGCCCTGTGCAGAAAGGTCTTTCCGGCCGGCCGCTCCACGGGAAGCGCCATAATATGGTTGAGCGTTTCAAGGGCTTTTTTCGCCCGCTGATACCGTGTGGCCAGGCCCATGACCTGGCCCATGGGGGAAAGCACGTGCCGGGAAAGGATGACCAGGGCAATGAGCCCACCCTGGGTGAGCTCACCTGCATTGATCTTGTAAACACCGGCTATGACGACACCGACGACCACCATGCTTTGCCAGAAAAAAGAAGCGTCATTGACCGAATTCGCCAGCGCCCGTGAACGTGCGCTCCATTTTGCGATATAGCTGACCGCTTCCTCCCATGCCCGCTGAATCTGGCTTTCAGCACCGAGCGTCTTGATCGTTTCAAGACCTGAGATCCCCTCCACCAGAATGGCGCTTTTCTGGGAAGACGCATCGAGTGTTTTCGCCACCGCCCCTTCCAGCGGCTTCTGGATCAGCAGGGCGTGAAGGGCCATGATCCCAATGGCTGCCAGAAAAACAAAGAGGATATCACCCCCGATATACCATACCACGAACAGGCCCAGCAGCATGAACGGAAGATCGACCACGGATGAGATTGAAAAAGAAGTGACAAAATCTCTTATGCTTTCAAATTCCTGGAGATTCCTCGAGAAAGACCCGATGGACCGGGGCCGCACCTCCATTTTCAGGTCAAGCACCTTCTGAAGCAGCCGCGAGGAAATCATGAGGTTTGCCCTGTTTCCCGCCTGATCAATAAAATAACCCCGAAGGGTCCGCATCAATACGGCAAAAAAATAAATCACCGTAATGCCGATCGCCAGAACCCACAGGGTTTCCACGGCGTGGTTGGGTATGACGCGGTCATAGACGATCAACACGAAAAAGGGACTCGCCAGCCCGAACACATTGATCAGGAAGGATGCGACCAGCACATCCCGGTATATGCGCCAATTTTTGAAAAACGTTCCCCAGAACCAGCTTTTCTCCGCACCGGAAGCGCTTTCACCGGTTGCATGGTCTTCGGTGCGGTATTTCGGCCGCACAAAAATGGCATAGCCCGTGTATCGCTTCTCCAGCTCTTCCCTGGTGACAAGCGTTTCTCCCATCCCGGTCTCCGGCAGCAGAATCCTGAAAGCATCGCCGGAATTTTCAATGTCCATCAGAACACAGGCCTGACGGTCATGAAGGAGCAGCAGCGCCGGGAGCTGCAAACCTGAAACCCTGGCAAGGGGTTTTTTCACCACGCGCGACGAAAGTCCTGCCCTGTCCGCCGCCCTCGAAAAAAGCTCCACCGTGAGGCGGTCATTGACCAGGGGCAGCCCGGATACGAGGCCCGTGCGGGCTGCCGGGTGCCCATACAGTTTACTCAACTGAATCAGGCAATCCAGAAGGGGGTCGTCATGGGTATCGATATCTGCCCTCAGGTGCCATGATTCCGGCGCCGGGGGATTTCCCGCCTCAGATCTTTTCATTCCATTATCCTTCACCAATCCCGCAAAAGCACTGCCGTCAAAACATCTGCCCGCCTTTCAGGATGCTCTGTTATGCCTGTTATTTTTTTAAAAATAATGCTATTTTTCTTTTATCACAAAAATACCGCCGCAAAACCGGAAAGGGGTATGTCCATGCTGTACATCGAGCGAGACGCTGACGGAACCATCACAGCGATATACAACGCGCCCCAGGCAAACGCCCGGGAAGAAAAAACCGCTTTTGACGATGAAATTCTTGATTTCCTCAACAATGCCGGCACCGACGACCCGAAAAAACTGCTGCTCTCCCTGTCGGACAAGGGGATGATCCGCCTGGTCGAAGACCTTATCGATCTGCTGATCCGGAAAAAAGTCATCCTCTACACGGAACTCCCGCAGCACGCCCAGGAAAAAATGAAAGAGCGCGCGCGCCTGCGAAAAACGGCCGATTGCGACATCCTGATGGCCGATGATATATTGTGAGCGTTTTTGCATCCTCTACTCTTCCCGAAGCATTCCCTGAATCGGTTTTGGCCGGTCGACGACGTACCCCTGAATCGCATCAACCTTCAGCTCCCGCAGAATCTCCAACTGCTGACCGGTTTCCACGCCCTCGGCAACGACCATGATGTCAATGCTGTGGGCGACACTGCACAAAGAGCCGATATAAAAACGGCTGTCACTGCCCTTGTCCTTGAGTTCCCCGGTATACGCCCGATCAATCTTCACGTAGTGCGGGCGTATGGACTGAAGATACCCCAGGTTGGAAAAACTCTGGCCATAATGATCAAGCCCGACGGCATGGCCGCAATCCCGTATGAATGCGGTGACGGATTTCAGGAGATCCAGGTTCTGGACCGCGCTGTATTCGGAAAACTCGAAAATGATGCGCGGCGCCGTTTCGGGCAGGGATTTGAGCGCGGAATGAAGCCACTGCCTGAACGCAACATCCTGGAGGGACGCCGGAGAAACGTTTACGGCAATGACGCCCACCGGCAGGCGG
>SKSE01000149.1 GCA_007118135.1 Bacteroidales bacterium
ATGCCCATAAACGAACCTGTTGTACAACATGGCCCGTTTGTAATGAATACTTCCGAAGAGATACACCAGGCTTTTGCTGATTATCGTCGCACACAATTCGGCGGATGGCCCTGGGAAGACTACGACCATGTGCATCCGCGCGAAGAAAGCCGCTTTGCAAAATATAAGGAAGGAAAAGTAGAACGGCCGGGGTAATCATTTTAACAAGTCCGGGCGCGACTCAAAGTCGCACCCGGACTTATTAAGGCATAAAAAACCGCACAGATTTCTCTGTGCGGCTGCAATTGTGGTTATTGTGGTTAAGGAGTTGCTTTGTTTTGGTGTATTTAAGAAATTGAAAGAAAATCAGTTAAAAGCATTTTCACCATGCTCGTAAACATCAAGCCCTTCCTCTTCAATACGCTTGGATACCCGCAAGTTATTGCTGGCTTTAAGTATGGAGAATAGAATTAATCCTGTAACAAAGGCCCATCCGAATACTGCAACCACTCCAATTGCCTGTATTCCAAGCTGGCTAAGTCCGCCACCATATAATAGTCCTCCATCCAGGGCAAAAACACCCACCATGAGAGTGCCGAATGCACCACAAATTCCGTGAACGGTTATGGCACCCACAGGGTCGTCAATCTTAAGTTTCTGATCTAAAAGCTCAACACCTAATACGAGAATGATACCTGCCAGAATACCTATTGCAACAGCACCGGCCGGAGAAACCACATCGGCACCGGCAGTTATTGCTACCAGTCCGGCAAGGGCCCCATTGAGCGATAAGCTTAAGGATGGTCTTTTATGTCGAATGGATGAAGTAAGCATTGCAGTAACTGCACCGGCCGCAGCTGAAAGATTGGTAGTTAGAGCAATATGTGCTATTGCCACAAGGTTATCTTTACCTGCCGCTGCCAACTGGCTACCTCCATTGAATCCGAACCACCCGAACCAGAGTATAAATACTCCCAGAGCACCCATAGCCATGTTATGTCCGGGTATTGCTGTCGGCTTGCGTTCACCATTGGTATATTTGCCAAGACGAGGGCCGATAATAATAGCACCCGCAAGGCCAACCCATGCACCCACGGAGTGTACTATTGTCGACCCGGCAAAATCCATAAAACCTAGTTCATCTAACCAACCGCCTCCCCAGAGCCAATGTCCGGAAATGGGGTATATAATAAGTGTAATGAAAAAAGAAAAAATCAGATATGCCTGAAACTTGGTTCTTTCAGCCATAGCTCCTGATACGATGGTAGCAGCAGTTGCTGCAAAAACAGTTTGAAACAAAATGTCTGTTTTATCAGCATAATCACCTATACCATCGCTATTGAAAAAAGCAAGATCAAATTTACCTATAACGCCCCAAAGGGATTCACCGTACATAATAGAATAACCAATAATCCAATAAACAAGAGCACCGATAGAAAAGTCCATCAGGTTTTTCATCAGGATATTGGCAGTATTCTTTTTACGGGTAAAACCTGATTCTACCATGGCAAAACCAGGTTGCATAAACATTACCAGAATGGCTGCAATAAGCACCCACAGGTTGTTGATAGAAAAAGATATTTCGTCGAACAAGGCTGCCGACATTTCAAATACTTCGCTTGCAATTGTAGTTGTATCTTCCATATTATTTTAGTTTTCAGGTTATTACTCTTTTATATATAAGGATTCGTCTCCTTTTTCCTCGGTGCGGATGCGATAAGACTCTATAATGTCAGAGATAAATATCTTACCATCTCCCACTTCACCGGTTTTAGCAGATTCCAATATAGTTTTAACGGTGCGGTCCATGTTAACATCTCGCACTACGATAGAAAGATATAGCCTTTCAATAGTGCTGGTATCATAGGCTATACCTCTGTATACCCTGCTTTCGCGGGCTTTACCCACACCTGTAACTTCCCAGAATGAGAAAAAATCAATTCCGGACTCATGCAAAGCTTTTTTCACTTCATCAAATTTTGATTTTCTGATGATGGCTTCAATTTTTTTCATAGAAATAAGTGTTTTAAATTATACCTGGATTTTAAAAAGACACACCTGCTACGATGTAAAAGTTTCCTGCTTCCGGATTGAAGATTAATGAAGAAAATACCGGAAGTGATTTATCAACTATTTTAATGTCCTTTGAGATGGTAATACCCAAATTGATAATGCCTGCATCATCACCATACCATCCTGCTCCGCCCAAATCTGTTTTAGGATCATCAAGGGCAAATCCTGCAAATATGCTTGCATCAAAGTCTTGAAACGCTCTATTGTACCCTACTTCCAAATACTTAGCATTGTATTTATCACCATTCTCATCTACACCATCATCACCAAAAATATTGATAGCAAAAGTTGCATAAAACGGAACAGCCTCAGAACCGCCAACTGTTACCATTGCCTCAATGGTATGACCGGTTTCATCGCTGGAGTAGTTAAAATAGTCATTGGCTTCAAAAGCTTCATCGGAAGGGAAGAAGTAATCTGTAATTGTAAAATTCAGCCAATCGGTAGCATCAAAAGAAATATATAAATCTGCCTCTGCACCATAAAGACCAAATCCCGTAGAATATGATCCCCAGGCCCCAATGGAAAGTCCACTCTCTCCAAAAGAATACTCTGCAAATGGCTGAATTGCGGGTGATGGTCCACCCAGATTTATACCTCTCCATACATAACGACTTACCATATCGGCACCCATCGAAAAGTTGGAACTATTTTCCTGTGCACTGACTGCAGGAACAAAAAAAACGCAAATAAATACTGCGCTAAACAAAATTGTAAATTTGTTTTTCATTGTGGTTAGTTTTTGTGGTTAATAATTTTAGAACGGGCAAAAGTATACATTTTTTAATAACTACCCCCATTTTTTTTATCAACATTACATATTTTTATCATTATTTATCAACATACCCCCCTTTTTATTTGATAATAACCTAAATATTTATCACTTTTATCAATTTAGAATATTTCAAATATTAACCAAATGACAAGGATTACATTTTCATTTTTGCAATCAAAATTTTACACATCACGGTTGAACGAACTTTATCGTCAAATAAATTTTTTGAATCATAGTATCTAAAAAAAATGATAAGCCTATCTCGATTAGGATAATCAATGAGGAGAACACAAGGCACTAGTACCTTGAATGTTTATACCATTTTAAGAATATGGTTAGGAAAGTCTTATGAACAAATGAAAGAAGTACAGTTGAGCTGTCTGTTAACAACTGAGAAAATATGTTTATTTGTCAACCTTCCCTTACACAGGTAAGGCTTAGTGTAATAATTGCTTAATTATCAAGCAATATGAATGAAACCGGAGAATAAGGCGTAGCAGTGTAGTTAAACTTTTGACCTGTAATATTTACAGGCTCCCCCGCAACTTCGCCCCGCAAATTAACCGGTTGCGCAGTTTTGTAAGTTGATCCTGCCGGAAAGGTAATTGTTACATTACCACTTGTGCCTGCCTGTTCCCATATCCTAAGAAGGGTGCCTTCTCCAACTGGGTTTCCCATTCTACAATTCTATTTCCATGAATACATTGGGTCATTAAGGCCATGTATACAACATCGGGCAATATATTTCGGTAATTAATTTTATTACCGGCAACTCCTTAACAAATGTATTTTGATAATTTTATTTTTCCGGTGTTATGATTGCCACCCAGCCACCGCCCGGGGCAAGGTTCAATTCGAAAATTTCACCTGCTGCAAAAGACCTTGTGATTAACCGGTAGTCATTGGCCCTTTTATCAGCATTTACCCCATCTTCTATGGCTTCCAACCGGTAATTGCCGGGGGGCAGAAAATTGGTTTCGATCTTCATGGTCCGTTTGTCCCAATTGGTGATTGCTCCAATATACCATTGATCACCTGATCGCCTCGCCATTACAGTGTATTCACCAATTTTCCCTTCCAAAAACCGGGTTTCATCCCACACCACCGGTAGTTTTGCAATAAACCGTGTGCATTCATCTTCACGGTAATAGTCAGAGGGTGAGTCAGGCAGCATGGTCATGGGGCTGTTAAGTACCACCCATAATGCTATTGAGTTTGCCCGGGTACCCTGCCCCATAGGGTAGTCATTTATTGCCCGGAAGTTATGTTTTGTAGCATTGCGCATGGTACCGGGAATAAAATCCATGGGGCCGGCAAACATACGGATATAGGGAAGCAGATTGGTATGATGCGGCGATACATAGTCTGAAACACCATTATATTCGAACTCAATAAGGCCTTCACTGGTGAGCATGTTCGGATATGTTCGACGCAAACCGCGGGGAGTAAAAGAGCCATGCCAGTTTATGACCATCTTTTTCTCAGCCGCTTTTTTTAATACCCTTTGATAATATTCAACCATGGGTTGGTCGTCGCGGTTCATAAAATCAATCTTTAACCCCTTAATGCCCCATTTCTCATACAGATCGAACGCCTCTTCAAATTGTTTCTCAAGCGAATGCCACATAACCCATAGCATAATATCTACACCTTTTTCTTTGGCATAAGCCAATACTTCCTCCATATCGAGCTCTTCACGTGCCACCAGTATGTTATCATGCGGACTCCAGCCATCATCGAACAAAAAATAACGAAAGCCATATTCAGCACAAAAATCAATATAGTACTTGGCTGTTTCCGTATTGATTCCTGATTTGAAATCAACGCCATAAATATTGTATTTACCCCACCAGTCAAACATGACTACTCCCGGTTTAATCCACGAAACATCACCAATAGCATTGGGTTCTGAAAGAAGATAAACCATGTTGTTGTCAATTAGTCCCGATTCATTTTCTGCAACAGCAAATATCCGCCATGGATATGTTCGGGTACCGTTAACCCTGGCTATGTAGTCGTAGGTTTCAACAACCTGATTCAGGCCATACATATCGCCTGTTTCTCTAAGTTTACTGGGATAGTTTGCATTGGTGCCAGTAAGCATAACACTTCCGGTCCCTCTTGACCAAAGCGCAGGATAATTATAAAGGCCGGCTTCTGCTACCATCACTTTCAGCCCATTTTGCTTTTCAACAAGAAGCGGAAAGCAAAGAAGTTTCCCCTGCTCTATATCGAAAATCGCCCTATGCTCATAGGGTGTTTCGTAAGCTGAGTTAAAGCTTCCCGATGCCTGAAAACGAACCGAATCTGATATGGCAAAGGACATATCAAGGTTTTCTTTGAACACAGTTAAACTATCTTTTATGTTTGTGGAAAAACGATATGCCATACCATCATCGAATAGCCTGAAAGTAATGCTGTTTCTGTCTCTAAAGGTAATGATCAACTCATTGTATCTATTGGTGAGAATGGCTGCCTTTTCTCTTATTTCGGGGGTAACAGTTTCATCAACGCTGTTTCTTGTTGCCCTTCTCACCCTTGTGTTTTTAACCGGTATGGTACCTGCAGAGGTTTCAAGGGATATGTTGCTAAGCTCAACAGCTTTCTGGCCATAGCCAGAAAGTAAGACTGTAATATCCTGTCCTATATCAATACTGGCAGTTAAGTTGTTGTCTGGTGAGTTCAGAATATAACTCTGCGATTTTGCGAAAAACGAAGATAAAATAATTGCAACTAAAATTAGTGGCTTTTTCTTAAGAATTTTCATTGATTTAGTGTTTTGAATGTTGGTTTTTTTAGTAAACATATAGGTATTATTTTATGATAAAAGATAAAACAGAGTTTGGGTTTATGTTGTAAATCAATTTGTGATTCTCCAATTTAATTGGATGGCTTATTGCCTCGCCCCGCAAATTAACCGGTTGCGCAGTTTTGTAAGTTGATCCTGCCGGAAAGGTAATTATTACTTCACCACCTTTGCCTGCCTGTTCCCATATCCTAAGAAGGGTGCCTTCGCCAACTGGGTTGGGACAAAAAGCACCAATCTGCAGGCCTTTGCGCGACAATGTCAACCCTGTGGCAGTGAGCGGCATTTTACCGGGTTGTCCACTTGTATATGCCGCCAGCAGTGGATTGAGAAACTCTTCGGATGGAGTGATGACCGCATGTTCGTTAGAATAACTATCGAACGACCACAGGTAAAATCTTGCCTGCCATGAGCCCTCGACCCAATAGGTAAAATTGGTGCTCCATTTATTATTATAAAGGTTGAAAAATACATTTCCTTTTTGCGGGATAAAGTCGGTAGAGTACTTCCACAATCCCGGCCTGTCGAGACTAATGCCTGGCACATCGGGCGACATGATCCCAAAGCCACTATCACCGCTTTCGGTGATCGCCATTCCCGTGTTCAGGAAGTAGTAATCCATATTGGTACCTTTGATAAAATCGGTTACCGGATCAACAACGGCGCCGGGCCTTCCAAGCCTGAACTGAGGCTCATTGATATTGAATGGGAACGACAACCATCCGGCCTCAGGCCAGGATTCGGCAGGCTTGCCATTGATGCTCCAGATTAATTCAATGTATGGAGAGTCGCCGTAAAGGGTAATAATCATAGTGTATTTGTGCCCATACTGCTCCCTGGGCTCAAAATGAATATTTGCTGATACCGACACTTCATCCTGAACAAATATGATTTCCGGATCAGTACCTGTTATTCGACGGTAGGGTTCGTTGGTAAGGTTTATTCTTCCCAGTTCCGGATAGGCCCAATATCCCCCGTGGCCATGGCTCATGGCCAAACCGAATGTGTGTTCATTGAAAAGATGGATTTTTTCCATGGCCCTTTTAGTACGTGCATGCAGTCCCGGTTCAGACGCTATATTCCATACATCAAACAAGGTTGTCATATTTTCAATATTGACGATATCTTTGGCAAGATGCCGTGCCAATTTTGTTTCGCAGGGTGTTGACATATAACCGTGTGCCGGCGAGGTGCCATAATAAGGTTCAAAATACATGGTCATAAGCCGTGACTGGTCGGGACCCTCCCACCAGAAAAGCAAAGGTACTTCAGGAGAAGGTGAGGCCGGGTTACACCCGATATGCAGGAACTTAATACCTGCATTGGCAAGTATAGTCGGTAGTACCCATGAATGACTTGGTACATCCGTTTGTTTGGCATCGATAGGCAACTGAAGACCTGCCTGGCGATTAATGGCAGATGAATATCCCAACGACCGGACCATAGATTCGGGTTCACAGGCATCAACTTGAAAGGTAAAAGGCAATCCGTGTACAGTGAAATTGCCGTTGCGGATAGCCTGCTCTATACGTGGTTTTACTTCCGGCTTCGAATTTTCAAGCATCTCTTTCATGGGCCAGCCAGCAATAATCCAATTGAACTGCTGATGCTCAGGCATTTGATGAGATTTTTCAACAATTTCAAGAGCACCTTCCACCATCGGCCCGGCGTAGTTATACCTTACATTATCAGCCCAATCGGTATAGCCTATATCGAAATGGGTTTTGAATACCACAATTACATCCCTGGTCTGCTGTTTTGTTGTGTAATCCCCGGCGGTAAGCATAAACCCGCATAATACCCCAATCAATGTCAGATAAAAAACTTTTTGTGATAGTTTCATCTTTCAAAAATTTTTGTTTATAATTTTTTCGCCAGGGGGAAATTTGTAAGACGGTTAAGTTTGATTCGGATCAATTGCTTTCAATAACCTGACCCGATTCTCTGTAAAGCTCAATACTACCATCAAGCAAAACGGCCAATACCGTTACATCTTTATCAAGCACTACCTCCGGAACATCAATGTAAATAATACCTGGGACACTACTCCAGTATTGTTTCATTTTTACATCATACGATAATTTAGTACCATTACCAACCACCCAAATCCTGTTGACCTTATTTTTAATTCCCCTTAATGCTACCGGTCCTATCGGTTTGTAAGGAAGATATAAGTATAGGATATCTCCTTCGCGGTTAAGTGCAGTAGGACCATGAAAATGTTCTGCCGGAATACCTGCCCGGGTGCCATAAATGGCTTCGCGATGTTTGGAAGTCCATCGCCCAAGCTCTTCCAATATTTCTACCTGTTCTTCCGGGATTGTTCCGTCAGCCATTGGCCCCACATCGAGCAACAGATTTCCGCCTTTGCTAATGGTTTCAACAAAGATATTGATGATCTGATTCGGTGTTTTGTAATTGTAATCGTTATGCTGATACCCCCATGAGTCGTTCATGGTCATGCAAAGTTCCCAGTAACGTTCATTTGGTCTGGTTACAGGCAAACCCTGTTCGGGAGTAGCATAATCTCCAAATCCTTGTATCCTGTTGTTTAAAATAACGTTCTCGTTCATACCACGTAGCATTCCGGTCAATTCCCTGGCACGCCAGGCTTCTGCTGAAGCTTCCCAGTCACCATCGAACCAGAACAGGTCGGGGTTGTATTTCCTGGAAAGCTCTTCCAACTGGCAAAAGTTAAAGTCAACAAATCTGTTCCAGCGCTCCGGATCATCTGTATACCTTTTCTCTGTTCTGGTAAAGTTGGGATAATCAGGATGAGACCAATCCAATACAGAAAAGTAAAGACCAACCTTCATGTCGTTATCTCTCAAGGCATCCACAAAAGGACCAATCAGGTCTCTGCCGGCCGGAGTCCGTTTTGCCACGCTTAGATCGTTGCAATTGGTGTCCCACAAAGACACTCCGTCGTGATGTTTCGCCGTGAGAACAGCATACTTTGCACCGCTTCTCCTGAATAATCCGGCCCATTCATTTGGGTCATAGTTTTCAGCGGTAAAACCGTCAAGCTGTTGCATGTATTTTTCATAAGGCAGATATTTATTAAAGAATGACCAGCTCTCGTCAATTCCGAATACAGAATAAATACCCCAGTGAATGAAAATGCCCAATTTAGCATCTTCAAACCATTGCATCCTTTTTTCTTTTGCTTCAGCTGTTTCCTGCGCCCTAAGCACGTTTACGGGAACAAAGAGTATTAATGCAATAATAGCGATAACCAGCGAAACATTCAATCCTCGTTTTATTAATTTTATCATAGTGCGAAAAATCTTTTTGCTGTTTAAAATGTTCTGAAGAAATTACCATGCAAAATACGGCTCATTTAGTTCTTTCAATCAGAGAATAAAAAACAATACTACTGATTATCAAGCTCTTTTATCCTCATATTCCTGAATTTGACCGTTGACCCTTTTTCCTGTTCTTACAGACCCAATACATAAGGTTAGGGGCGGGGAATCTCCCTGATATAAATGTCCCTGAACTCGGCTCGGGATGCATGTGCCTGTAATTCAATAACTTCCTTGTCGAAGACAGGGATGCTTCGGTCCCAGAAGTTCTCAAGCACCACATTATCTGTAACCAGCAGGCCGTTGAGATACACGGTAACCTTATCGTCGATCATGACAATGCGGAAAGTATTCCACTCATCTATGGGATTGTCAGCCACCAAAAGCGGATCACTCTGATACTTCTGGTTATTATATAAGCCACCCGAACCGACCTGAGCTCCTACTTCAATGAGCGCAGTATCCCAGGCCTGCACCTGTGGAGTACCCCGGAGATACAATCCTGAGTCTCCTTCAGGTTCTAACTTCCAGTCAATGTACAATTCAAAATCGCCATACATCTTTTCAGTGCATATGTTATCGAAGCCATCGCCTTTATAAATGAGTATTCCGTCTTCCACATGCCAATTGCTTCGCATGAGTTCATCGGCTTTTTCCTGCTCAGCAGCAAGCTCCTCGGGAGTCATGTTTGCCCGGGCAATCGGGTTTCTCACCAGTCCTTTCCATCCGGTAAGGTCAACACCGTTAAAAATCGATACAAAACCCCCTTCATCAGGTAGTTCTGACAAGTGTCTCAGGAGCGCCTCCCTCTGATAGTCTGCTTCTGCATCCTGATTAACATCTATGGCTTTGTAAACAATCTCATTTACAGCAGGACCATAAAGGTCACTGTTTTCAAGTACGATATTCTGTATAGATTGCACGGCAACCTGCTTTAGTTCAGGATCATCAAGATATCCTGAAAGAAACACCAAGGCCATCAGCGTTTTATTAGCTGAAATTTGATTTAGTATCATTCGTTTTTGCTGAAGGGTTGTGGCAAGCTCCATCGCATTCCGGAACATCAGCACCTTTTGGTCTTCTGGCTCACCCGAACGATTGATCCCCCCTATATAACCCGACAGTGCCTGCTCGCGCAAACGGCTATCGTTGTTTGTTTGGGCAGTATTCCATAGTATTGGCATTGCAGCCGGATCGTTCCAAACAGTCAATGCTCCAATGGCAGCTTCCTTTTGCTCCATACTACCTGAGTGAATTGCATTTTCCATTAACGACAATGACTCTTCACCTCCAATCCGTGCAAGTACCCGATAATAATTGATTTCAGCGGCTCCCGGACTGGTCATAAAACCGGTTACGATATCAACCTGTTGTGAAGTGCTTTCCTTCCCGCTTAAAGCTTTTAACAGGGCATCCTGCAAGGCAATTATATCTTCATTAGTGCTTACCTTATTCAGTAATGCAGCAATTTTTTCCTCATCGCCTGGTTTTGCAACTGCAGGTAAAGCTGTAATTGCGGCATTTACTATCCGGGTATCATTGTTTTGAGTATCAGAGAAAATAAGTGCGGAATGTCGTTCGGCCTGTTTCTGAGCAATAATGTCAATGAAAGCAATACGTGCCAATCCATCAGATTGGGGTAATACTTTGGCAACAGCGTCGGCAATTTCATCACCATCAATGATAAGAAGCGACTCTTTGACCGCATGAATTAACTCAGCATCTGCAGTATTCATAATTCTAAGTAATCCTGGCACCGATTCCTTGTGCCTTAAGGAAGCCACTGCATGAACAGCTGCCAACTGAACCTCTCTGTTATCAGACTGAAGTGATTCTGTGATAAATGGAACTGCATTGCGATAATTTTTTTGGGAAAGCAGCCATATTATTTCTGAACGGAGAGCCATGTTACCGGTAGACCTGGCCAGATTTAAAAGTTCACCAGCCACATCGTCTGAGTAATGCTCATCCAACAGGTATAATGCTGTCATGCGAAACTCGTTACTTGATGACTGCAGTGCCTGCAAAAGTTGAGGTAACGGCACCTGATCCAAAGCATTTGTAAATATTCGTAAGGTTCTGCTACGGGTTTGCACCGGAACATTCTCATTGAACATGATTTTTTCAAGATCATTTACCGCGGCTGTCTTATGTTCTCCTGTCGCCATATTTTCAAGCAACAATAAATAGGAAGCAGTTGCCTCAGTTGCTTCCCAGGCAAAACCTGCTCTCCGGGCTGCCCTCTCCAGGCGTGATTTCGAACGTACATGAGTCATTTCAGCCAAAGCACGCATTGCGGCTTTTGTCTCATCAACTTTTGAGGAACGTGCCATTCTTCTGAGAGAATTTGCCGCAGGGGTATACTGCAATGCACCCAGTGCCTGTGCAATAATAACTTTGTTTTCACCTGTTGCACCTGGAAAAGCATCCAACAGGGCCTTTCCGGCACTTTCTGATGAAATATTTATAAGTACGCGGGCAGCAGGATCAGCAAGCCTTTTGTGCTTTAGCAACGCAGCCATGGCAGGAACAGCTTCGTCGCCGGCAATATATTGCAACTCCTGAAGCAGAAAATCCTTTACCTCATCGTCTTGCACAGAAGCAATTGCTTTGGTAAGTGCCTGAGAGCACTCCCGCATTTTTTCAGGTTTGCTCCCATCGGCAATATATTTCACAAGACTACCTATGGCATAGCGTTCTTTTGTATCATCTCCCTGGCCCGGAGCAACCAATGAGGGTGTTAATGTGGCAATAACCTGCCCACTCATCTGCGATAATTCTCCCATAATATGGTTAAAATCTTCACTGTTTTGCGCCGGCAAATGCATAAGCAAGTCGGCAATTATTGTCTGGTTTGTCCGATTTTGCGGCTGTTGCGCCCAAATGCCCAAAAGAAGCATGGAGCATATAACTGTAAATAAAGCTTTTTTCATCATATTTTTTTAGTTTTCATATAAATATCAGATATTCCAGGGTGCCCTTAATGGTTGATTAATCATTAGGTTGGCAGCATGGTCGCCAATAAATTCACATTTTACGGGATCAAACTTCAGCGAACGCCCAAGACGAATAGCAACCAAGGCCATGTTTACAATGGTTCCCGAGCGGAAACCGTTATCTTCATTCAAAGCAAATTTTTGTCGTGTTCTAACAGATTCGGAGAAGTTTGTAATCTGACGGGCAGGATTTGGCATGGATGCAAGTTTCTTTTCTAAATCGGGGATATCGCTACGGAAACCTCTAAAGAGCTTTCCATTGGGACCTTCAATATATGCGGCATCCTTATCTTTATTGTCACCATCCAATATTATTTTGCAACCATCGTCATAGGTAAGTTCTACCCGTTTCCATACACCAGCTGCATCAGGATGCTGCTGTTCGGTATCTACATCAACTGCAATCGGACTGGTATTGTCTTTACCAAGGAAATATTGAACAGGATCGAGGTAATGTTGCCCCATGTCGCCCAAACCACCGCCATCGTAATCCCAATAACCGCGGAAAGTACTATGAACTCTATGCGGATGATAGGGTTTAAACGGAGCCGGACCCAGCCACATATCGTAATCAAGATGTGATGGAACCTCTTGAACATCTAAATCCGTACGTCCAACCCAAAAGAATTTCCAATCGAAGCCTGTGGCATCGTTTACTGTTACCTTCAAAGGCCAGCCAAGCAGTCCGCTGTCGACCAGTTTTTTTATCTTATCTACCGTAGTTTGCATACCGTAGAAATTATCCTTGAACCGGAACCATGTGTTAAGACGGAACATTCTGCCGTATTCCGCCATGGCTTCTTTTACCCGAAGTCCTTCTCCGATGGTCCGTGTCATAGGCTTTTCGCACCATATATCTTTTCCTGCCCGTGCTGCATCAACACACATTACACCATGCCAGTGGGGCGGTGTAGCTATATGCACTATATCTATCTCCGGATTGAGGAGCAACTCGCGGTAATCATGATACGCCTTTACCGGATATCCTAATGCTTGTTTAGCAAGTTCAATATGCTTTTTATCCACATCGCAAATGGCTAATACCCGCGTGTTATCATAAGGAATATGACCTCGCCCCATAGCACCGACACCAATAATTGCTTTAGTAAGCCTGTCGGATGGAGCGATATACTTTGCACCACCCAAAACCCAGGAAGGAACAATGGAGAAAACAGCTGCAGTAGCCGCTCCTTTTTTGATAAAATCTCTTCTGTCCATCTAAGAAAAATTTTGATTTATAAAAATATAAAGTACTCAGTATTCATGTAGATATCTTAAATCAGTTCGATACATTTTTCAGTACAATCAGGAATAATCAACTCTTCAATGTAGCTCGCAAAATAGTGATAAGTAGGTAAAAATACAAATAAAAGTATATAGTCTTTATAAATTTTTTACTAAAGTTTGCTGTCAACTGGAAATTTAAGAAAAAAGTAAAATTCAACATCTAAAGTCCATTTCGTCTTTCATTAATTGGTTAATGAACTCTTTCAGGCTCTCCGACCACCTTAAACTCAAATTTCAACACCGGCGATTGCTCTCCGGAAAATTGCCCCGTGACTTCTACCCTATTCTCTCCCTCCGACCATATTGGTAATGTTGTAAATTCAATCTTTTTACGGGGTTTCCAAAAAGTATCTGTAATATACAGGCTTTCACCGTCAAAAACAATGCAATCCCCTGCCTTAACGGGTTCATCGATACTGATTACCTGATAGTTATTGAATGAAATGGTCAATCCGGAAATGTATGCTGTTCTGTTTCCATCCGTAGGTGAAGTAGTCATATAAAACCTGGCCGGTTGATCATCGTATGGATTATTGAATGCAAACCTACCGGCAACAGGTTCGCCGGTTTGCACCTCCCTGTAGGCATGCTCGAAACCTCTGAAAAGCATCAATTGACGTAATTCCCAATGATTTTCATCCACCTTAGTCAACTGAAACTCATTATTGGGGTTCTTGAGTCGCTCAATCTGGTCAGGCGAGAAGACCTTTGCATGCCTGGCCTTTTGCCATTCGCGGATTGCCTCGAAAAGCCGGTCGCGAAAACCGCTTTGCTCTATCCTATCATCTATACGCAACAGGTAACCCGCATCGTATCCTGCGCTTCTTGCCTGTATCCATTCCACATCTTCGGGGCGAAATTCGGGATGCAGAACAAACCATCCCAACATACCTGGCATCAGGTTACGGTCGAAGTAGCGCTGATTTTCGATACGGTAGTTTACCTGACTTTCGCGCAAGGCATCGTACCATGGTTCGCCCCAGTTCATAAATGAATAAATGTGCCAGTAAAAGTGAAAAGTTCCTGCGCCACATGTGAGCCGGTATCGGTCAAGGTTATTGTACCACTCTTCAATAAACAGCCCTGCTGCATATTGATCATGCCCGGTAGGCGATGCAGCAGCATGTGGATAGCCGTCGAAGTCCATCAGGTCAATTCCGGTTTCATTGCATACTTCTGCAAGTCGTCGGGCATATTCCTGCTGGAGGTGAATATCGGGGTAAAAGCCACTATAACTATTGTTTGTGAGTTTGTCGATTTTGGTTCCGGCTTCAAAAGCTGCCGGGGTGGTACCAAACTGCCCTCTTCGGCAATCGAGCAGGCGCCAGGGTTCTTCGTCAGATACCTTCCGGTAGTTTATCAATTCCTTGCCTATTTTAACTGTATGGGTTAAACCGGGGTACAGGAAAAACATTGGGTCTTCAATGTAGATAACATCGTCATCAATTGCAAGGTCTCTGGTAATCAATGCGCTTCCAGTTCTGGCCAGGCTGTCGCTGGGAACGGGTGTTACGTAGGGATCGTGCGGAGATGTGAACATGGCAAGGGTATGCACACCCAGTGAAATACCTTCCTGCCTGGCAGCATCAGTAATTGCCCTGATCTCATCAGCGCCACCAGGAAAACGGCCTGTTGTCAGACCAAAATGCCCCCATGACTGGAAAATATCACCAATATGGATTAGGTTAAATCCGCACTCTTTAGCATATTTCATACTTTTATACGGATCGCCTTCGTTGAGCAGATATGCTTGTCCGGGAATATCAGATCGCTTTATCCACTCTCCGTTAAGCTTAGGATAAGGCAGACCTTCACCGAGGACGATTTTTTCAATATGGTCGAGTGTTTCGGGCTCCGGACAACCAAATATGGCAATGGCGCTGCCGATAAAATCAACATCAATTGGCTCTACATATTGCAAGTAGTTTGCCGGCCCCTCCCATACCTGAATAATCCGGGGAATTCTATAATCGCGTGAGAACAGGCGTAACTCGCTTCCCACACGCGTCTTAACCGCAGCAGCCCCCCTGTAAAGCCGCACATAAGGTGGCATATCACCGGCTACATTTACGTCAATACTCACCCTGGTACCGGTAAGTCTTCGTATTGAATCAGAGACCTCTTGTCCGGGTAAAGGTTCTATTACAAAACCACCTGAATTGTCAGCATCGGGCAACCCTTCTATGGTTTTTATATTGAGGCCCTGCATTCCAATGGCAAATTCGCTGTCTCTCACAACGCAAATGGTTTCCCCTATTTTCTCATCTATAGTGGTAGAATAAGGGCCCCATACTACAGCCTGAATGCCGTTGCGGGGTTCGACCGATAAAAGTTCAAATCGCAGGTAATCGGTTTTATTCTCAACGCTGATGGTAGCCAGCGAACCATTCTTATAAGATAATACAAGCTCCTTCTTATCGTGATCAAAATGAGCCGATGTCGGTTGAAAGTATACCGAATCCATGTAGAGAGCAAGTACAGGTGATTTAATACCCCGTGGAATATAGGATATGTCTCCCGGTTTACTTTGCAATTGAGAGATATATCCATTTTTATCAATACCAAGCTTTAAGTAAGTGGTTTCAAACACTATACTGTCGCGGCTGCAGGAAAGCTGCAATAAAAACATTAAAAGCAAAAGCAGTTTTGTTGTGGTCTTTTTAATCATAATCAGCGGTTTTAATCATTATGAAAAGGTAATGGTCCAGTGGTTTTTTGAGTCCAGCCTCAATCCGGCTGAAAACATGTTAATGCCGGATAATCTCTTTCAAATCAGTTTTTATTTCATTTTCTTCCATTTGTTCCAGTTTTATAACTGGCTTTGTCTGTATATCCCATATATTTCCGGTAATTTCAACACTATGGCAATTGTTCAGGTTAAAGTCCGGTCGGTTGCCCTGGGGCAAATCACCAATATCTCTTCTGATAATTTTGTTATTTAAAAAGCTGAGATTTTTAGTGCTTTTGGCAATGAGTAGCGGCGAATCAAATACCCTGAAAATGTTTTCCTCAATTCGGATATTCCGGTGAACGTAAAAACCGTCAACTGCCTGATGGTTTTCGGGGGCAATGGAAATAATGTAATTGTTTGGTGCTGAGTTGTAGCCGCAGTTTTCGAATATATTATTGCGGATGGTAACATCGGTGACCGGCCCCGATTCAAACCAACTTGATGCATCGTTGGCTATGAGGATACCATGCATGCCGGTGTGCGAAAAATGGTTGTTTTCGATGACTACCTTGCGGCGCGTAGTTACAAGAAGACCGCGGGTGTTCACTCGGGTGAAAAAGTTATTGGTAACACGTACTTCAGGGGTCCATGTAATATTTTCGATTACCTGTCCTGTTTCTGTATTTTTGGGAAGCGGCCCTTCCAATTCGACTTCCATTTCGCGGAGGTTGATAAGCTTCGCCGATTTTACTTTGCTGTAGGCCAACGGTTGCAAAGTTGGCGCATTTACAAAAGCAATGCTGTCGCCGGCAAAAAAAGCCTCGAAACCATAGCTCTGATGATGCATGAACCTGACCTGTATTTTGTTTTCTCCCAAGATATCGGTGATTTTCAAATGGGTACCATGAACATTAATGGGGTCATCGTGTGAGCCGGATGTATAGCAACTGTCAATGGTTATCAGTCCTTTACAACCCGAGAAATGAAAGCAATCGGCAAATGCGGCAATTATCCTTCCCGATCCTTCACGTGGGGCAACCCTAACCTTGCGAAACGAGATGTTCTCCGAAAATTGTGATACGATGCCCATCCCATGCATATAGTGCATGTTCACGTTGTATAAACTGATATTGGTGGAGCGATTGATAAAACCACCACAGTTATCCCTGTAAGGGTCGCGGGTAGTCAACACATCGCCCGGTCTGAAGTGTGTTCCCGAAAAATCGCCTTCGAACCTAACCCTGAACGGGGCGGTTTCTATGGCTGTACTGCTTAAAAATGGCCTGAAATTGCTGTAAACCATCGCTTCCAGTTCAGGCCGGAACAGAATGGTGTGGTGGGCGTTGGTTTTCCAGCCTTCTCCATAAAATACAATGCGGCCATCATCAATCATATACCGGGAGTCGGGGTGTATCTCGGTTTCAACCACATTGTTATACACCGATCGAATAGTTAGTTCCGACATGGTTGGTCTTTCGTAATCGAAGCTGATGTTTTGGATCCGGATATTTCTGCTGTTTTTCAGGGCAAAAGAGATCATCTTGCCATGCAGGACAACCAGGGTTTGGTTTCCTTCTATAGTAAAATCTTCAAGGTCTTCAAGCCAAAAGGCAATGTTTCTCACCTTGCTCAGGGTATCGTTTTCAGTGCTGTTCGAAATAAAAAGTTCTTCTCTGAAAGCACCTTCAGGCCACAGGTCGATGCGTCCACCGGGAAGTTTCAATACCACATCTTTTTTGCCTCGACACCATTCGATAGCGGCCCTAAGGGCAGGCGATGAGTTGGAAAATGTATTTGGCTTTACGCCCCAATCAGCCAAATCAACAATTTGTTGAGCTGCCAATGGGTTTGTTAACAAAATTAGCAGAAGGAATAATATCCTGATTTTGTTTTTCATAAAGCACCTTCAACTTTCAGGACCAAAGCATAGTTGGTTGGCCTGTCTTCAGGTATCGTCAGTGTAAGATGATTATTTCGCTGTCTGAATCGAATTTTCTCATCGGCACCCACCATGGTAACCGAACTGATCTTATTGACATCAAAGTCCGAACGAAGCCCCAGTGAAGGCAAATTGATATTTCCTTTTACCGGGTTCAGGATGAAAACAAACAAATCATCCCCTTTAACAGTAAATCTTACTTCATCGTGCCCAAATGGTGGGCTGTTAACAGTGCGCTGGTTATAATGCTCGCTCTGGTCTAACTGCTGAAGAGCTTCAATATCGACATTTCTCAACTCACGTTTTGAAAGCCCAAGATGAGAGTGAAGGTTATCTCCATAAATTTTCCATGCATTGCTGGCAAAAATAGCTTCAGCATTGATATTGATCCATTCGCCTATTTCGTCAAGGATGGGTTTATGGTCAGGTGGGATGGTTCCGTCGGGTAAAAGCTCCACATTCAATATCAGATTGCCATTCTTACTGATCACATCGGACATCATTTCAATTACTGTCCGGGCGTTATGGGTCAGTTCATCATCTTCCTTGTAAAACCAATGAGTAAAAGTAATAATGCTCTGCCAAGGCTCAGGAATAATCTCATTGGCTGCACCACTTTCAACGTCTTTTACAATCATGGGCTCGTCATCAATCTTACCAACCCCAACGGTAGTTATCTTTCCATCCCTGGCCAACGCATTGTTGAACAATCTGCGGAATACCTCTCTCCCGTATTCATCATATGGCATCCCTATTCCATCAACCCAAAGCATGTCGACATCATATTTTGTTACCAGCTCAATGTGGCGAAGCATATAATTGTGTTTCACCTCCTCTATCCATTCCGGAGTGCGTTTATCAGGGGGTAGTCCATAGAGTTCAGCGGGATCAAGGCCTTCCCACCACTTTCCTATTCCATCTTCTTTGGTCATGTGTCCGTCGTAGGGTATTCCCTTGTAAGGACCAACAGTATCGGCACCGAAAGCCGGCAGCCACCAATGCAAAAAGCGGTCGTCGTGCGAGCTTACACCAAATGGTAAACCATATTTACGTGCCGATTTTTCAAATTCTCCAATGATATCTCGTTTGGGGCCAATATTGACCGAATTCCACGCAAAATGGGTTGATTCAAAATTATCAAACCGGTCATGGTGATTGGCCAGTGCCATAAAGAATTGGGCCCCCAGGCTTTTAAAATAAGCCATGAGTGAGTCGGTATCAAGGTTTTCTCCTTTCCAGGAATGTATTACATCCTTATAACCAATCTCGGAAGGATGTCCATAGTTTTCAAGATGATACGAATAGGCATTTCTGCCAAATTGTTCTCTTCCCACATCCTGCATGTACATGTTCCTTGCATACCAGCCGCCACCCAACCGGGGCTGTGTCTGGGCGCCCCAGTGTGTCCAGATGCCAAACCTTGCCTGGGTGTACCATTCGGGAAAAGTATGTACTTCACGCAGTTCTTCCCAGCTAAGTTCTCTTTGCTGAGCATTTACAGTTAAAGAAATCAGGGCTAAAGCAACTATGCCAATTAATTTTTTCGAATAATTCATTACTACCAGTTTTATGGATTAATTATATTTAAAATTTACTCAAACACCTACTCTCCAATTGCTTAAAAATCCTGGGCAGCCTTTTGTATTTTATCGTTCGAAAACAATTTGGATTTCGAGGTAGTAAAATTGTGGCGTATTATTAAATATAGCAAATGAAAAGTTTATAATTTTTCTGCTTAAACTATTCACTGCTCATTGAAGGTGGCGGAATATCAATTCCCCAGGATGTATTCGGCTCAGGACCCATTTCAAATACAAGAGTTCCGCCACCGGTGAGCCTGTCATGTTTGATCCAGCAATTATTTATGGATTCACCGTTAAAGTTCACACCCTGCACATACATGTTTTCCCTTGAATTATTGACGGTCTTAATCACCAGTTCTTTACCCGGATAATAATCCTGATGAAGCTGAATAGTTACCTTATCAAATATGGGACTGCCAAACTGAAAAGTCGGTTTTGCCCGTGTGTGCCCCTGTACATCAAACAAGCCCAATGCCGCCATTACATACCATGCACCCAGTTGACCCTGGTCTTCATCCTGGCCAACTCCATAACCATGCAAGGGTTCTGTACCGTAAAACTCATTACATATTTTACGGGTCCACCTCTGTGTCAGCCAAGGTTTTCCTGAATAATTAAACAACCACGACTGATGAAGACAGGGTTGGTTTCCGTGGTTATACACTTCATTAACCCCCGAGAAACTATCTATCTCTTTGGGGTCGCCGCCAAACATGCTTTCCCTGGAGTTCAGAAACATATTCTCCAAACGGTTGTTGAAGCGTTCGTGGCCTATCAACTCTATCAAACCTGCCACATCGTGGGGTACATACCATGTATATTGAAATGCATTGCCTTCCTGGAAACCATCCCATGCGCGCATGGGGTCAAAATCTTCAATGAATGAACCGTCCTCATTTCTCGGACGAATCAGCCGGGTTTCCTCATCAAACAGATTCCTGTAGTAAGTCGCCTGCTTCATTAGTTTTTCAGCATCCTGATCATGACCCAATGATTTAGCCATCTGTGCTACGGCATAAGAGCTGAAAGCATATTCAAGTGTGTGCGATGCACCAAAATTAAATACCCAGTCGTTGGGTAATATGGTATCTTTATATGGAATAAATCCCATCTTTACAAAATCGCGCAAATCATATTTACCGTTGCCCATATTACGTCCCCTGTATTCAATCTCATTCTTAAGTGCGGCTTCATAACCCTTTTCTAACTCAAAATCCCTGATACCTACATTGTAGGCTGCAGCAATCATCAATCCCTGAAAATTGGTCTGCACACCATTGGTAAACAAACCTGCTGCCTGTCCATCATGAAGCCACTCACGATGTTTATAAAAGTCAATATTCGACTGCAGGTACTCACTGAAATAATCAGGATAGGCAAGTGACCATAACTGGCTGAGATTCCAGAATCCTCCCCAGATTCCATCGGTGTTATAATGGTTGTAAAGCGGACGACCATTTTTATCAAGTGGTATTTGACCAATTCCGCCATCTACAATTGGATATTGCCCGTTAACATCGCTCGAAAGACCACGACCCAATAGTGCATGGTACAAGCCCGTATAAAACTTAACCCTGTCGAGGCTGTCACCTCCTTCAACCACGATTCGTCCAAGTTTTTCGTTCCATGCATTTTTGGCCTCTTGTCTGACCAAATCAAATGTTTTGCCTTTTGACTCTGTATCCAGATTGAGCCTTGCATTCTCTATTGATGTATAGCTGAGCCCTGTCTGAATTTCAAGTATTTCATCAGGCTCCATCGTGAAATTGAGATAAAGGCCATTATTGATGCCCCTGGTTACACTAGCTCCATGCTCTGTCTTCTCTTCAACAAAAGAACCTGTTGAGACAGGCTCCTTGCTGAGCCTGGCCACAAAATACATTCTCAAATGTTTACCCGGGTCGCAAAACACAGCATATTCAGGATAGGTTTCAACCCACCCTTCAACTTCATTACCGTTAACCAACTTCGCATAGGAATCCATAACCGCACCGCTTTCACCCTGTCTGTGACCAATGTCGATGAGTAGCCACGCCTGGTCTGTTTCAGGAAAGGTATAACGATGGTAGCCAACCCTTTGTGTAGCTGTCAGCTCGACACCCACACCGTAGTCTTCAAGGAATACGGTATAATAACCTGTAGTAGCCTTTTCTGTTGCCTTTTCAAATCTTGATCGGTATCCTTCATCAGGGTTCTCCAGAGTGCCGGGTACAGTTAGCATGTTTCCCGTACCTGGCATGAAAACTACTCCACCTATCTGAAACTCATGAAAATGACCAAATCCCTCAATAGATGTGTGCCGATCGTCGTATCCGTTTGGCAACCATCCGCCCGGACTGCCGTGGGCATTGGTGTGCGGTGCCAGTTTTGCCATCCCAAATGGAACCGCAGCCGGGGTATAAAAAAACCAACGACCATGAACTGATCCAATTTGCGGATCGGCATAAATTGTCAGGTCAATGGGTTGTTGATCTACTGAACATGATGCCAAAATAAAAAAAAGATTAACTAAAAGTGCTTTAATACCAAATTTTTTGAATGTTTGCATGATTTCCGGATTGATTTAAATTCAGTCTGTAAATGTGGGTAAATTGATTATTTTCTTAACCTGAACATGTAAAACCTGAAAAAATTAAACTATAGAGAAAACTTCATTTTACACGGTAGCAAGATACTAAAAAACATTAAAAAAATTCTTAACCTTTTAATAAAATTAACCATCAGGAAGATAGATTTGTAAGTATTATAAGATTAGGCTTGTAAATCCAGGAATACTCAACTTGATTAAAGATTGCTGATGAGCGGGTGAAAATAAATAACCCGTTTTTTAAACATATTCTGGAGAGGCCAGGGATGTATTTCAGTTGGTCAATTTTTTTTAATATTTTAGCAAATGAAGTTTTTATAACCACAATCATATTATTTCCAAAATTATTTGTAATTTACTTAAGTCTCATTTCATAAAAAGGAAAAATGAAAAAACTATTTTCACATCTAATTATCAATCATAAGGTTATTGACTTTATTTACTTTTTGAATACCAAGTTTTTAAGGACAGGCTTTCTTGCCCTTTTAATAGTTATTACACTCTTTTCATGTAGCCAGCCCGAACCCAACTGGTTGAAAGGAAATTTACATACCCATTCATTCTGGAGCGATGGCGATGATTTTCCTGAAAGTGTTGCAGCGTGGTATAAAGAAAATGGTTATGATTTTCTTGCACTAACTGACCATAATGTAATACTGGAAGGTGAACGCTGGAGGAATTTTCCGAAAGACCACCCCACATTGCTCAAATATATTGAAAATTATGGTGATGATTGGGTGGATATGCATTTGCATGAAGAAGAGGAAGGAGTAAAACGGGTGCGGTTAAAAACACTGGAGGAGTTCCGATCAATGTACGAAGAACCCGGAAAATATCTGTTGATTATGGGTAACGAAATTACCAATCATCACGCCGTGCACCTGCTGGCATTTGACCAGCATAGTTTGATTCCTACAGTTCAGGGAACTGCAGATGAACGGGAAAAAATATTTCGGGAAACCGTTAAAAATGTAAAAGCCTACCGGGAAGAAACAGGAATTAACGCGCATCCGGTACTTGCACATCCCAACTTCGGGTGGGCCATAACAGCTGAAATGATACTGAATGTCCCTGATTTACGTTACTTTGAAGTTTATAATGGTCACCCAGCGGTAAACAATGCAGGTGATGAATACCGGGCAAGTACCGACAGAATCTGGGATATTGTTTTAACTAAGCGCCTTACCACGGGAAATGGTGAACTGCTTTATGCCATGGCCACCGATGATGCTCACAACTACCATGGGGGAAGCTCCGGTCCGGGCAGGGGCTGGGTTATGGTTCAGTCCGACGAACTGGCAACCCATGCCATTCTTGACGCCATTGACCGTGGAGATTTTTATGCATCGACCGGCGTAACATTAAAAAATATTCAGTTTAACGGTAAAAACCTGAAAATCGAAATTGAACCACAGGATGGAGCAACATATACCACGGAGTTTATTGGTACACTCAGGGGTGTTGATACCACAGGGGTTCCAACGCTGGATTCAGAAGGAAATAAAATCAAAAATACAACTAAAACTTACTCAGAAGAAATTGGAAAAGTATTGGCAACCAGCCAATCATTAACACCTTCTTACAGATTTACCGGCGATGAATTGTATGTACGTGTTCGAATCACCTCTTCAGGCGATCAAATCGACCCGAATACAGGAAATATTCTGGGAAAACAAAAAGCGTGGGTGCAGCCACAGATAAAGAAATAAAATCAAGTTATCACGTAAGGTGAAAAAATAATGAAACAAAAATTCAAGTCAGATTTTAAAATCAGGCTTGCACTTGTTTATTGCTAATCTAACTCACCTGGCCAGGGCGTCAATTCACCGGTAGATTTAAATGAGGGTCGCATGGCATTTACACTCTGAAGGTAGCTGCCAAGTCTTGATGCCAATTCTGTGACCTTTTCCGGATGCTTCTCAGCAAGATTATGCTGCTCACCAATATCTTCAGCAAGATTATAGAGTTCAATTTTTTGATTTTTGTACCAGTAAATCAGTTTCCAATCTCCACTGCGTATGGTGCTGGTACTTCCTATGCCTGGCCCGGAAGGCCCCCATTTGTTGGGATAATGCCAAATCAAATCACGGTTTTCGACAGTTGAACCTTCCTGCTTTAGCATGGGCACAAAACTGATACCATCAACCTCCTGCACAACATCGTAACTGCCTATGCCAGCCATTTCAAGAATGGTGGGGAAAATATCTTCAATTATAACATAATCATCACATGATGAACCCGGTTGCACTATTCCCGGCCACTTTACCAACATTGGAACCCGAATGCCCCCTTCATGTGCCGAACCCTTTCCGCTGCTAAGCGGCCAATTATGAGTATGAGGTTCCCCTCCCCTTGCGGAAGCACTTAAACCACCGTTGTCAGACTTAAAAAGGATGATAGTATTATTTGTTAAACCATGCATCTCGAGATAATCCATCAAATCACCCAGGCTCTGATCCATTCCTTCAATCATAGAAGCATAACGGGCTTCACGTTCATCAAGGCCCATCTCCCTGTATTTATCAATGTATCTATGGTCAGGTTCAAGGGGAATATGCACTGTGTAATGCGACATATACAAATAGAATGGTTTTCCTGTCTCCCTGGCCTTGTCCAATGCGGCCATTGCTTCAATGGTCAATGCATGAGTAAGGTTAATAGTGTCGCCATGGTATTTTTCCATACCTGGAACTCCCCAGGGTAAGGTGTGTTTTCCCTTTTCTGCATTGCCGAAATTTCGTTCTCCAAGAAAACTTCCCAATCCACCAGATGCGTGACCCGCAATATTAACATCAAAACCCAGGTTCAGAGGATTCTCTCCGGGTGTATCCATGGCCCCCCAATGCGCTTTCCCGCAGTGAATGGTAAAGTAACCGTTGTCTTTAAGCAGTTGGGCCAGTGTGGTAGCATATACCGATTGATTGATAGTATCTGTTGGCTGAAGCCCGTTCATATTCCATGCGGGCATTTTCAGGAAATCATCAGATGCATCCTGTGAAACATCTCTGCGCAATGTCCAGTTGGTAACACCATGCCGGGCAGCATTCATACCGGTCATAAGGCTGGTGCGGGTGGGAGAACAAACGGCACTGGCATATGCCTGAGTAAATTTCATACCTTGTGCAGCCATCCTCTCCATATAGGGGGTGTGGTACAAATCATTGAAATGGGTTCTCTGCGTCCAGAAAGGAACCGATGTGTCCTGCCAGCCCATATCATCAACAAAAAAGAAGATGATATTTGGAGGTTGTTCGTCTTTCGAACTACATCCTGCGGATAGCAGTGTTGCTGTAAGTGTAGCAGCTCCTGCTGCCTTCATCCTGTTTATCAGATGGTTCATATGGGTCTTACTTTGAATGTTTTAACTCATTATAATTCCTTATTGATTTTGTTTGCAAATCGTTCGCCCAACTTTAAAAGTCCAAAAGTATTAAAGTGAACTTTGTCATCCGGGTAAGGAGAATTTGGTTCATCGAAACGCAGAGGCAAATCGTCTGTTTCAACTACAAAAGCTCTGTCTAATGCCAAATTATGACCAGAATTCTGATCCACATTTCTTTGTGCTTCACGAACTTCTTCCCGGCCGGTGAATCTGTCGAGAGGTATTGGAATTACATATGCATAAACAAACAACATTTTCGGTACATTTAACTGCTCACGTACTCTCTTTATAAAATGATTCAGATTTGTACCATAATTTCTGCTGTTTTCCAACCCCGCTATGTCACGTGCATCTGCTTCACCTTGAATCCAAATCATCGCCTTAATCCTGGGGTCAAATCCTTTTGCCTCCAATTCCTTCAATCCAACTTCAACAGTATAAATAAACTTTTTAAACTCTGGGCCAAAGCTTTCTGTGTCATTTTTATGTTTTCCGGGAGCCCATTGATAGTATAAGTTTGAGCCTGATAAACCATGTTTAATTAATGCGATTTCTCTTTCCGGTTTTAGATGCTTTAGCTTTGTTCCCAAACTCAATTCGACACCAAACTTATCAGGAGTTTCTGAGGCCTGGCACAGAGGTCCCCATTCCATTGCCTTACCACCTCCTCCTAATTCACTGGAATAAAAAAAATGCACCGATTTATCTATTTCAAAATCAGGGGGAATATTTTTCATATATCCCTGACCAGTTGCATTCGACTGACCTCCAATTAAATATACATCAATCTGTTTGTTTTCCTGCGAGCAAGAAACCAAAACCGAAAAAACCAGAAAGAACATCAAAAAATATCGTTTCATACTTTTGAAATGATTCATTAAAATTTATTCACAAAAACACCAATCTCTATATCAAAAAGAGCTTTCAAAATCAAAGCCAGATCATACCCGTATGTTGCCATTTTGTATTATTTATTGTTTTGATTGCAGGAAGTAACTGCTGGCAAAAATAATAAAATTACAATCCTTGTTAATCCACTAATTAAACTCATTATTCGTTTTATTATGGTTTTTAAATAAAACAAATCCATGCGATAACTATTTCATTTCAATATTCATCCTTGAAGAATCGTCACTTGAAAATCCGCTAATTTAAAAGGAATTGCAATTAACGAAGCATCACAATCCTGAGTATTCCGGATTTAGCTCAGCTGGATCAGCTTCCAGTCGCCCAGCCTTACAACTGATCCTGGCCGTGTGCGAAACAGGGGATCCTGTGTGGGATCTTTCTCTCCGAGGTATGTCTCGAGATAAACCGGGAAATGCCAGAACAAAGGACGATCTTCCAAAGTGCCTGAGCCCGTTAACAGAGTTAACAGCGACTGGCCATCAAGGTTTTTACCAGCTGGCTTTTCAATACCGGCCACTTCGAGAAGGGTCGGGAAAAAATCGAGCATAGTGACCGGAACATCAGAGTTTGAATTTTCCGGAATATGTCCTTTCCACCAGGCAAACATGGGAACACGAATACCGCCTTCGTAATATGAACCTTTTCCGGATCGTAAGCCTGGGATGGAAGTGAAGCTCAAATGTCCTCCGTTGTCAGAAATAAACAAAATGAAGGTATTGTCCATTTTGCCGGTCTCTTTTAATATGGAAATCAATCTTCCAATCTGGGTATCCAGATTCTCAACCATGGTTGCGTAAGCAGCGTGACCTTGTCCTTTCCATACAGGCTTATCCTCATATTTAGATAATAAATCACTGACAACCTGGATGGGTGTATGAACAGCATAGGGAGCGTAATAGAGAAAAAAATTCTTGTCGTTTACAGAGTTTATAAAATCTATGGTCTTATCCATGATCAGGTTCGTAAGGTAATAATCGTCTGTTGGAGATTCCAGTGGAACATTCGTGTAAGGGGGATAATAACTTCCGGGGTTGCCTGCCTCAGCCCCCCCTATGTTTATGTCAAATCCAAAATCGGTGGGGTCTTTACTCACGTGCCATTTGCCTGCATGGCAGGTCACATAGCCCACTTCCTTCAGTGCCATTGGGATAATATACTGATCTTCGGACAGGAATAGTGTATTTTCAGTTGGGATCAATTTGCGATTTTTGCTCCTTCCTCTTTCAGAAGAGGCAACAGTATATATTCCATGTCGCGGAGTCCATTGTCCGGTCAGCATTGAGGCCCTGCTGGGAGCGCAATTTGAAGCAGAAGCATAGGCATTTGTAAAGATCATGCCACCGGCAGCCAATGCATCAAGATTGGGTGTTTCATAGTACTCTGACCCCATAAAACCGACATCGCGCCATCCCATATCATCGATATTGATTAAAATAATATTTGGCCTTTTTGAGTTTTCATCAGAAAACTTGCAATCAGTTAGTGCAAAGGTTGCTGCAGCCAATCCTGCTGTTGCAATTCCAGTTTTGTAAATATTCATGACCGATTTTTTAATGGACTGCTATGTTGTCTTTTATATGCCTGAAGAGATCAGTATCTTAAAATCCGCTGCGCCTACCCTATCAAGTCCTTCGGGTGCCCGCAGGTTCGAGAATCTTACGTAACGGGCTTTGAATTCACCATCGAAAAACACTATTCTCTGGCTGGGGTCATTTTGTATGTTGTCAAAGCATCCCCGACGAATGATCTCCCGGCTTTCGCTGTTGTGGCTGATCATAACATCAGCAGATTGTTCATATTGATCTTGTTTTTGGATGTTTTAATTCAAAAAACCAGCTCTAATCTACGTAAAATGCTGAAAACACCTTTATGTCGGGTTCGGCTATGCTTTCTCCGATGGTTAGGCGCAGCCTGTCAACCCTGACATCATCGAATAGCTCTATGCGTTTATGACCAACCGACTCCCCCTCGCATAAAGTAACCCAACTGCCACCTATCCTGCCTTCCACCTTGTATTTTCTGATCCTTTCCCCGTTTTTGATCTCTTCCTGTATGATCACATGGTTTACAGGCTGTCTGCTCCCCAGGTTTATGGTATGCACATTTCCTTTACCGGAAATGGTGGCCAGTGGGGTCTCAAAGCGCCTTCTGATCTCGTCACCCCACTCTTTGATCCGGGTTACATCAGGTTCAGGCATCAGACCAGTGGGATCAGGGGTAAGCCCCATGATCAGGGTCGAGTTCCTTCCAACGGACTTATAATACATCTCCATTAGGTTCTCCAAAGGGAAAATGTGGTCTTCGTCTTCAGGTTCCCAGAACCACTCATGGCGTCCATTATACCCGCGCAAGGGTGCATCGCTCATGGCAGGCATCCAATACGGCCCATCAGGATCGCCAGTCTTCAGCAGTTGAAAATTGTTGTCTGCAATTTCTTTTCGGGCCGACTCTCCTGCACCTGTCGAATAATACGGAAAAGTGGCCCAGCAGGGATAGGCAACAGTCCCTGACTCGGAACCGCCCCACCTGGCTTCTGCAAGTTGCAGATTATGATAAAATAGTGCGTTAGGCTGATATTGTTGCACAATGGGCAGCACATCGGGGGCTCCATTTTTGGGGTGGTCGGCGCCACCGTCGAACCAGACTTTGAAAAGCTCTCCGTAGTTGGTACATAATTCCTTTACCATGCCTTCAACCATCTGCTTATACCAATGCTGGCGGTTCTCACGAAAAGGACCTTCACCCTTTACCTGGAAATCATGAACACCAAGAAATGAATTCCAGCGAATCCCAACATATATGCCCGGTTTAATGCCATACTTGAGGCACGAGTTCACAAAATCACGCACAATATCACCCTGTCCGTCCTGAAAATTAAGCGCCCTCATGCTGTAAGGGTTCACGTCCGACTGGTATATGGCGAATCCGGTTTCGTGTGTGGCGGTAATCAGCGCAAAGGTAAACCCGGCATCCTTGATCGCTTTTACCCACTGGTCGGTATCAAGGTTTTCCGGATTGAAAATCTGGTAATCGGGCATTGGGTTGATCCTGTTCTGGTGTTGATTGTATCTTTTCCCGTCAAAAACGTGCAGGTCATAATGAAAGATGGCCCCCAACTCAGCCTCCTGCCAGGCCAGCTGACGGTGGTTGGGAAGAGGTGTCGGTTGCTCTTTTACAGGGAGAAATACGATGTAAGCATCATTGCCCTCTCTCACCGCCAAACTCAGCACCTTTGGTTCGCCATCCTCCTGATATACAAACGGGCGCTCCATGCGGTTGGGGATCACTTCAGAACCATCCAACAACGGGATCCGTTTGTGTTGAATCGCATATTCAGTGGCTTTTTGCCAGTCGATTCCATCTGTCGAGGTGATCATTCCTGTAAAATGATGCGCATGGAAAACACCGTAAAACCTGCCGCGTCCGGCATCGAACCAAACCGACATGTCTTCTGTGTCCATGTAATCAATCACTGCTCCGGGCTGCATTTCAAAAGGGCCTGCGGGCGTGTCGGAGATGGCCACGACCTGGTTGCGGGTAAATTGGGTGTCGGGCTTGTCACCTTTGACAATCAGGTAATACCTGCCATCACCGCCCTTTGAAATGGCGGGGTTAACGGTTAAAGTGATAATCGGACCTGAAGGTTCGATCAGTGGTTGATCCATGCGTATCCAGGGACCGTCGATTGACTCGGCCACTGCCACCCCGGTGCGCTGGTTCGGACGAAGGTATTCTCTCCAATTCGGGTGGCTATATCCCACACGGGCGGTCTCGATAAGCTCTTCTTCGGTGTAATCACGATCGCCCATGTTGGTGGATACATAGTATAGATAATATTTCCCATCAAATTTCTTTATTTTGGGATTGTGAATCGTTATGGCATCCCAGTGCCCTTTCCCACGGCTCTGCATAACAGTTTCCTTATATTCCCAGGGGCCGGCCGGACTGTCGGAAACAGCACGGGCAATCTCGGAATGGGTCAACCAGCTCAGAAAAGTATATTCTTTAGGCCACCGCGAATAGAAAAGGTGGTACCTGCCATCGTCGCCCTTGATGATTGACGAACACCAGTTGAAGTAAACATCAGACTTAAAGATGTTTTCTTCTGCCAAAGGTTGCAGCCGATCTTTAAAAAACAGGTCGTCGGCAACATACTCTGAAAAAACAGCTGGCATTCCTAATAAAAATAAAACCAGTGATATTAGTGTTCTTGTTCTCAAAAAATTATTTTGTAAATGCTTCATAAGAAAAGTATTTATCTCCGTTTCTTAAGCTCATCAATGCGCAGCCTGATCATTTTGCCAACAGGTTCCTCATCCCGATAGGTAATGACCTTCAGCCACGTGGCATCTTTTGGTATGGAAAGAACGTGCTCATACCTGGGACTGTACAAATCGGGGTGCGTATTGTCGAATGTATAAAAGATATCAAGGCCATCTATTTCCGTATCCAGTTTGATCTGCATTGGGGAATTTTCATCATAAAACGGGGTGATGATGGCATTGTACATGCTTCTGGCATAATTGATCCCACCAAAATCGGCCCGGATAAAATGATCTTCGGTTTTCTTCACAAAATGGGTCCAGTTCTTTCGCTCCGCAGGTGTCCAGAAGACCTCGGCCAAAGCCCAACCCCTGGGCCAGGTCATGTACTCGGCGTGTCTGAAATGGGGCACCGATTCAGTCCACAGATTGCCTTGCCCTCCCAGTATCAGATCAGCGTCAATGCCGTCGGGAACAGGCTCAAAATGATACGAATCAGTTAATCTGCACATTGAATAGGTATCTGGCTCAACGGAAGGTTCTCCCTGGTAAAGATCAAGATAGGTGTGATTATTGGGGGTCATAATAACCTCATGGCCTGCTTTTGCAGCCTCTATGCCTCCGGCCATACCTCTCCATGACATCACAGTGGCTGAAGGGGCCAGCCCCCCTTCCAGTATTTCATCCCATCCAATTAGCTTCCTGTTTTTTGCCTGAAGTATCGTTTCAACCCTTTTTATAAAAAAGCTTTGAAGTTCATATGTGTCACTTAACCCCTCGTTTTTCATTCTTGCCCGGCATTTCGGGCATCTCTGCCAAAAGCCTTTGTATACTTCATCTCCGCCAATGTGAACATACTCAAACGGAAACAGCATGGCCACTTCAGTAAAAATCTTGTCAAGATAATCGAAGGTAAGGTCGTTGCCGGCACACATGGTGTTTTCATCTATTCTGTAAAATGGATTTCCTACATTAATATCGGTAACCGTTTGGGTGCATGATATTTCAGGGTAGGCTACTATGGCGGCAAGTGCATGGCCGGGTATATCAATCTCAGGCACAATTTCCACAAACCTGTCTTTTGCATACTGAACAATTTCCCTGATATCATCATGTGAATAGTACCCGCCATAATCTGCAGGTTCTCCATCCTGACGAGGGGTTCGTGTCCACCATTGCCCAACCCTTTTGGCCCTCCAGGCTCCTTTTTCGGTGAGCAGAGGCAGGTTTTGAATTTCAATTCTCCATCCCTGATCATCGGTAAGATGCCAGTGGAAAATATTCATCTTGTACTCTGATAGCTGGTCAATATACTGCTTTACCTCCTCTTTGGTGAAAAAATGCCTGCTTACATCAAGCATTAACCCACGCCATTTAAATCTGGGCTTATCCAGTATCTCAGCACTCCTTATTTTCCATTCCACATCTTTCTTTAAGGAGTTGCTTTTTATCTCTGCAGGTAACATCTGCAACATGGTTTGGATTCCGTAGAAAACCCCATTCCCCTGATTGGCAACGATTTCAATATTCCGGGGGGTAACAGTAAGCCTGTATCCTTCATCACCCAAAAGTTCATCTTCAATATCCAGTAGTGTAAGATTAATGCCTCTGCCTGTTCCTTTTTTTATAGATAAACTGAAACCCATTGCAGGTTCAATCCTGGTATTGAAGTATTGAGCTACAGCTTCCAGGCCTTCTCCTTCCCAATAAATTGCAGTGTTGTTTCTGATTGTGAAATAACCCGGTTTCAGGTCAATGTTTACGGGTTCGGGAATGATTGACAAGGCCTCATCCTTGAAATTTGATTCCTGTGTCTTCTGGCATGAAGCCACAAAACAAGCCAGGCATAAAATAAAGAGTTGATTTTTCATGATGTGTTTGGTGATTTACGTTTAAAAAAAGATACCCGGATACTAAATCATTCCCAGATTGCCTCATCAGCTATATATTCATCTTCTCCCCTGATATAGCGTCCGACCTGGCGCAGTGTTGCAACATCAACATCCCTGATTCGCCCGTTGTAGTCGGGCCCAACATTCAGTGAAAAAATATTTCCATACTTTAAGGCACCAAGATAATCTTCATAGATTTTTCCAGCGGGATGGGCAAGGTGGTCATATTCAGGCAGGGAATAAAACCAATCGGCGCCTCCTGAACGTTTCGTTCCGTCTTCCAGATTGGCTGGCAGCAAAGGATAAGTAAATTCGGCCACCAAAAGATTTTCATAACTATCAGGGAGGTGGTGTTCGTTCCATACTGTGTTAATATCACCAATTGGCCCGGGCCTTCCTCTTTCTCTGATGTTCAAACGTCCGGCACCTTCTCCTGTGTTAAATCCAACGAAACAGTTGGGTTGAAACTGATGCACCCATTTCACCGTTTCTGTGTGGCTTACCCCTCCGTTGCCCACTGCATGGTCCATCCAGAAAAACTCTATCGGACCATATTGGGTGCACAATTCCTTCAATTGGGCTTTTTTCATTTCGGGATGATAACCGCCCTTCATCCAGCCACCATCTTCAGCGCCGGGCCAGTTCCAGTCGCCCTCGGAAAAATATAATGCCAACTTGATGCCGTATTTGTCGCACGACTTGCGAAGTTCGGCCAATACATCAATTCCGAGTGGACTGTTGGTCACTTTTTTATCTGTGGTTTGGGTATCCCAAAGGCAAAAGCCATCGTGATGCTTGGTGAGAAAAAGTATGTAGTTCATTCCTGCCTCTTTTGCAACCCTTG
>SKSE01000055.1 GCA_007118135.1 Bacteroidales bacterium
TGGTGGTTTCTTTTTTCCAGGTCTGGAAAATAAACGGTTTAATCTGGAGAGCAGGGCTGATTTGTGCATTAATGAAATCTATCTCTCCCAGTGCCTTTATTTTAGGACCCATGATCGGTATATTCTCTCAGGCTGTAATTCTTGATTTTATCATTCGTATCCTTGGTAAAAATTCGATTTCATATACGGTTGGTGGTGCATTAGCTGTATTCAGTGCATGGGCTCAACTGGTAATCAGCCTGATTATAATTTATGGGTGGAATTTTGCACTTCTGTTTGAGAGTATCTATTCTTTTTTCGTTCAGCAATTTGGTTTTGGTAAGGAACCAAATCCTGTGCATTTTTTAATTGCAATCAGCCTGATATATCTTATAAGTGGTGCCCTTGCAGGTTTACTTGGGAGTTTGAGTGGGGAACGATTTCTCAAAGACAGAAAAACTATAAATCTTTCAAGCCCACTGGATGCCCATGGTCAAAGCAACTTATTTGGTCATACCCGAAAAAAAGACCACTCACTTCTTGTATTGTTTATCAGTATAGCTCTCCTTTTTACAGGGATGATAATCATTACACGATATAGTCTTTGGATTTCAATTCCTTTCATTACCATTTTTATTTCAATTTCCTGTCTGTTCTATCCTCATAATATGAAGTATCTGAGAAAACCTGTTTTCTGGTTACAAATGGGATTAATAGTACTTCTCTCAGCCATCTTCAAAAACGGATTTGAGCAGTTTTTCAACGTTGAAGGTTTTCAAATAGGATTGAAGATATGTTTAAGAGCACTTTTAATTCTGGGAAGTTTTTCCATTATAAGTGTAGAACTAAAAAATCCAATAATTAAAAATATCCTTTACAGCAAAGGATTCAGAAACCTTTACCAGGCTGTGGAGCTTGCATTTTCGGCTCTGCCCGGTATTATGAATGAATTTTACTCCCAATCTCAAAACATAAAAGGATTCAGGCGACTTACATTTACCATGCTTAACCGATCGCAAACCCTGCTGGATTCATTTATGGAAATAGAGAAAAGCCGGAAACCTGTGTTTATTATAACCGGTCAGATTAATCAGGGAAAAACAAGTCTTACCAGGGATGTTGTCGCAGAATTGATGAAAAAGAGTTTACGTGTCAACGGATTCTTAACCATTGGCAATACCAATGATACCAGACGGAATTCTTACTTTATCCGGGATCTTAATACGGGTGTTGAAGAAAATCTATGTTCAACAAAAATTGATAAACAAAAGCCAAACTACGGCAGATTCTATTTTGAAGAACAGGGAATACTGGCCGGAAGAAGAATTATTGAACAAAGCCTTACAACTTCTCTTGATCTGCTGGTAATAGACGAACTGGGACCCATGGAAATCAATAACAAGGGCTGGGCACCAGCCATTGAAAAGGTTGTAAAGCAAAATGCTGTGGCTCAGCTATGGGTAGTAAGGAAAAAACTGGTAAATCCTGTTATGCGGAAATGGAATATCGGTAATGTAATCGTATTTGAACTGGGGACAGATTCAGCAGAATTTATTGCTGAAACTATTCAGAGAAATTTATCAGATAATCAATAGAAACTACTCAATATTAACCCCTGCAGTTGCTTCATTGATATTTAAAACTGAATCACCGACTTTTTCGCAGGATGAAATAAGTTTATTGAAATAGAAGCCGCTTTTTACGTGGTATGAACCTTTTTCAATATCATCAATTACTTTTTCATTAACATAATCTCTGTATTCATTGATTTTTTTCTCCAACTCATAGGAACGTTGAATATTTGAACGGGCAAATACCTCTCCCCTTTCAAGGTTAACCATCATAACATCGAAAGCTTCATTAACAAGCTCAAACATCTTATCCAGTTCATTTCTCTGTTTAGGAGTAAAATATGCTTTTTCTTCCTTCTTTTTATCAAGCAGTGTAGCCATTTTAAAACAATTATCACCAATCTTCTCCACTTCACTTATAACTAATCTCATCCTACGTAGTTGCTCCGATGCGTTAATACTTAATTGCTTACGGGATGCTTTGATAAGAAATGTAGTGATTTCAATTTCAACTCTGTCGGTAATTTCTTCATATTTGCTTACCCTGGCAAGAAGTTTATCGAATTTCTTTCTGTCAGTCTGAACAATCATTTCCGGAATAAAATTAAACATCCGGTGTGCAAGATCGCAGAATCTTCTTGTTTCTCTTTTTGCCTGAAGCACAGAAAACTCAGCAAGTTGCATAAAACCACTTCCAAAATATTCCAATTGATGTATTTCATCCACCTTGCCTTTTGATGGTATGATCTTTTCAACACTCAACACAATAAACTTAATAAAGCCAACTAAAAGCAAAGTATTCGTAATATTGAAAACTGTATGAAAAATAGCCAGACCAAAGGGTACCATAGAAGCATTAGTCATTGGTGATGCCAGGCCAATGTTAACCATATAATTATCAATCTGTGTTATAAAAAAATTAAATGTGGCCAGCATCCACAAAACTCCAAAGATATTAAAAAGTGTATGGGCCAGTGCAGTTCTTTTTGCATAAACATTACCTACCAAAGCAGCAAGGTTAGCTGTAATGGTAGTACCAATGTTTTCGCCAAGCACAATAGCAGCACCATGCTCAAACCCAATCCAGCCGTTATTACACATTACAAGTGTAAGGGCCATAGTGGCACTTGATGATTGCAATACTATAGTAAGAAGAGTTCCTATTCCCAGGAAAATCATTATGCTTCCAAATCCATAGTCGGTAAGGTTTTGCAATGCTTCAAACATTTCAGGATTTGAATGAAGGTCGGGAACAGATTGTTGCAATAACCCCAGCCCCATGAACAAAAGTGCAAATCCTAAAAGCGTTTCTCCAAGGGATGTTAATCTGTCGCGCGAGAAATAAAGCAATGGAAATGCTATTCCGATAATTGGAAGAGATAAAGATGCAATATTGAGTTTAAAACCAAGGAAGGATATAAGCCATGCGGTAGTGGTAGTTCCAATATTGGCTCCCATAATAACACCGACAGACTGGACGAGGCTCATTAACCCGGCATTTACAAAGCTTACCACCATCACCGTTGATGCTGAAGAGGACTGCACAAGTGTTGTGATAAAAAATCCTGTTAACACTCCCAGAAATCGGTTGGATGTCATGGCACTCAGAATTGAGCGCATTTTGTCGCCGGCAAGTTTTTGAATCCCCTCACTCATTACTTTCATCCCGAAAAGGAATAAGCTCAAAGCACCAAATAGAGTAAGGAACTGTATGAAACTAAAATTCATGAGTTAGTCTTTGTATTTGAAGGAGTGCAAAATTAATAAAAGCTAAGCTTTACTTAACTTGTTAACGTAAAATTAACATAAGAGAATTACTTAATGAAATAATCTTCAATTATCAGAAAATTATTTCACCAATCATAGGCTTTAATAGCCATTTCTGATTACAAAATCACGGTGAGATTTCAATAAATTAATAGAATATAGCAGCATATTCTTGGTTTCGGAGAGATAGTTAAACATGACAAGGCTGTTTTTGGTTTTTACCTTATCTGCTTTTATGAGTTTTATCTGCAGTTTTTTCAATTTTTCAAGATCGTTAACAATCTCTGCATTCATCTTGATTACAAGTTCCATTTCATTATAACTTTTATTCTCCAGAACACTTAAAACATTTTTGTAAAAAACTCCAATCTTGCCTTTCAATTTCAAAATTTCAGATTCCTGATCCGGAATTACTGCGGGGTGCGCGTTATCAAGATGTTCATTAAAAGGCTCGGTTATAAAGGTTAAACAGTGAGCTGTTTCTCTCAAATAATCAAGAATCTGCACGTAATGATGTCCGGTATCAATGGAATCTTCTTCCAGTTTTTTCAGTGTAATATAAATATCGTTTTTGAGAGCCTTTGTAGATTCATTTAATTCTACTACCTTTTTAGTTATTTTTTTTAGTTTTCTTCTGTCTTCTTCAATAAACGCTTCTGTTAACTGGTTATGAATAACAGCCACTTTCCCGAGAGTTTCCCTGATATTGTTATTGCATTCATTCATCACACTCTCTTCAGTCCATATCCTTTTAGCTTTCTCAAGAACTTCTGCTTTTTTCAGGCTACGTTTCTTATGTATGAAATTGGTTCTTATTACAAATGAAAAAGCTATGATCAGTGCAAAAATGGCTGCAGGATACCCACCCCATCTGATCATCATTGCAAATATAAATGCTACTGAAAAGGCTGTAAATGCTGTAAAAAACCATCCACCTATAACTGTAATAACCCCTGTGATACGGTAAACAGCACTTTCTCTGCCCCATGCACGATCGGAAAGAGAAGTACCCATAGCTACCATAAAGGTTACATATGTGGTTGATAAGGGTAACCTGAGAGAGGTAGCCAAAGCAATCAATATACTTGCAACAAACATATTGACTGACGCTCTTACCATATCAAAATCAGCATTGTTCTTCAACATTCGGTTGCGTCTTTTGCTTACCGATGTGTCAAAACGCTTATCTATACTGGTCAATAGTTTTTCAGGCATTACTCTGTTAATTAATTTGGAGAGATCCATTGATTTTCGCACCAGAGTCTGAGCAAATAAAGATGAAGAAAATCTTTCGTAACCTTCGTCCTGCCGGGCAAGATCTACTTCTGTTTGTGTAACTGAACGTGCCTTTTTTGAGAAAATCAAAGCAAAAATCATAATAATACCTGCTGCAAGAAGAAACAGGGTTGGAGTTTGGACAGGTAAAAGTAATGACTCCATGGTATAAGCAGCAGGATTCAATGACGGATCATTCAAAAATAATTTAAAAGATTCATAACCAGCAAGAGGCACACCAATAAAGTTCACCAGGTCATTACCAGCAAATGCCATAGCAATAGAAAAAGTGCCAATCAGTACAATGATTCTTAAAATGTTGATTTTAAATATAGAAATCAGAAACTGGGATATTAGTGTGAAAGTAACAAAACAGGAGATCAGGATTAGAAAAGTATTATCGTTGATCCATTGAACTGTTTCAGGAGTCATAAAAGATGCACCACTGGCGCCTTTTACCAGAATAAAATAAACAATTGAGGTTATAGCAAGGCTTCCCCAAAGTGCTCCAAAATAAGGAAGGTTTCTTTCATAGTTAAATGTAAAAAGCAAACGTGAAAAGAACTGCACAATCGTACCAATGGTAAATGCAATAACCACGGATAGCAAAATTCCGGAAATAATAGCCAGTGCTCTTGCTGTATTAATATAAGTGCCAAGATCCTGAAGTGTTTCGGGTGAAGAATAGATTTTAAAAATAGATACTGCAACAGCTGCCCCAAGTAATTCAAAAACAATAGAAACGGTGGTTGATGTAGGGAGTCCGAAAGTATTGAATGTATCGAGGAGAATAATATCAGTGATCATAACCGCCAGGAAGATCACCATGATTTCATTGAAGTAAAACTGATCGGGATGAAAAACGCCACTTCGGGCCACTTCCATCATACCACTGGAAAATGTAGCTCCAAAAAGAACACCCAATGATGCTACCCCAAGAATTATTTTCATCGAGGCTACTCTTGAGCCAATTGCTGAGTTCAGGAAGTTTACTGCATCATTTCCAACCCCTACTACCAGGTCGGAAATGGCCAGAATAAAAAGGGCTATAACAAAAAACAGATAAATATTATCCATCTATTCCATCTGATTTTAACATCCCAAAGGTAGGCTCTATGACCCTATTTTTTTCTCATCCAATATTAATTTTTTGTTAATATTGATGGAAAATAAATTTGAATTAAAGTAAGATGGAAAGGGGATTATATCGTCACAAATTTGTTTGCTGATAATCTGCAAAATAGTACATCTAAATCTTAATAATCTTACCCGAAAAAACATATCCATCCGAAGTTTCCATTCTAAGAATATAAACTCCTTGCCTGAGATGCGAAAGATCAATTTGAATCGTTTCACCATCAGAATAATGTGGGTAAGAATAGTTTGCAACCTGGTGTCCGGTAACTGAATAGATACCAATTTTCAATCCTATACTTTGCTTGATACCCGGATTTATGCTAAGAATATCTTTTACAGGATTATTGAAAGTAAAATGAGTTTCATCAGAAAACATATTGTAGGTTGAATTAATCAACTCAACACTAACCATATCAAGCATCACCGGCAAGTGATCCGACATATTATACAAAGCATTAATTATTTCAGGCGGCTGGCTTAAGTTTTGCGGATTAATTAATGATTGATTAAATCTGTTGCCATCCTGACCTATAGCTGTGTAACTGTCTTCTATATATTGAAAACCCCGCAAACCTTCCATAATAGAGCGTGTAGCCAAAATAAAATCATACCGGTCATCAAGTCCCCCGGTTACAAAACACGGATGACTTCCAGTGCGGGGGCTTTGTGTATGATAAGGAGCCATATCGGGGTTATTTCCCCATTGCCCGGTAATATCAATTGGGTCGTGGAAGCGTATATTTTCATTGGTATTGTTAACCATTAACTGATAAGCAAACTCTACTGAAGACTTCATATTGAAATCTCCCATAAACATAATGTTTCCTGAATAATTGTTGGCATCCAGATAGTTCATTACGTTTGTAACCATAGTTGTTCTTGTTTGCTGGTCGCTTGCAGATTGACCAGCTTTCAGATGAGCTACTATAAGAGTAAGAAAAACCGTATCACCGATTAGTTCAAGATCTTCGGATTTATAATACAAAGTATAAAGATTTATATCCCGAACCAGGGTATTTATAATAACCTCGTTGTATAAGCCAAATTTGCGGGAGTCGTAAAAGAGACCATTGGCAAACCATCCATTCCCGGTATTGGTATAAGTAGCATACTCAAAATAATCTACATCGCCGATGTTCAGAACATTATCTCTGATGCGGGTAAGGTTATGAGCCCCTCTTCCCAGCTCATTTACGGTAAAAATATCGGGCTGAAAATGACCCAGAATAGTTCGCAGATACTCGTCTTTATCGTCTGTGTTATTATTACCTGCAGTACAAAAATCTGTGTAGAGCCCATAAAACAACAGGTTGTATTGCATAACACGAATTGTATCCTGTGCAGTTGTCTGATTCAAAAAAAGAAATAAAAAGACAACCGGTAATAAAAACTCTTTAACTCTGATAATAATATTCAATATGAAATACTTGTTTGATAAATTTGGAAAAAAAGGCGGTATCTTACAGAACACCGCCTTTTATTTATTTTCCAGAAAACCTGAAATATTTATTTTTTGAAAAACTTAAAATCTTTGCCTAAATACATGGCAGTATCGCCAAGAATTTCTTCAATGCGAAGCAACTGATTGTATTTTGCAATACGGTCGGAGCGGCTGGCTGAACCGGTTTTTATTTGTCCTGTTCCTAATGCAACTGCAAGGTCAGCAATAGTGCTGTCTTCTGTCTCTCCTGAGCGATGGCTCATAACAGAAGTATAAGAGTTTGCAGTGGCAAGTTGCACAGCGTTAATGGTTTCAGTTAGGGTACCAATTTGGTTTACCTTAATCAGAATTGAATTGGCAACATCTGTATTAATTCCTTTCTGCAGCCTTTGAGTATTGGTTACAAACAAGTCATCACCTACAATTTGAATTTCTTTCCCTAATTTTTGTGTCATCAATGTCCATCCATCCCAGTCATCTTCGCCCATACCATCTTCGATGGAAATAATGGGATACTTTTTCGCCCACTCAGCCCAATAATCAACCATTTGTGCAGGTGTAAGCTTATCGCCGGTTGATTTGTGCAGGTGATATACATTTTCTTCGGGAAGATAATATTCTGATGCAGCAGGGTCAAGTGCAAGGAAAATTTCTTCGCCGGGTTTGTAACCTGCATTTTCAATGGCCTGAAGAATTACCGTTATTGCCTCTTCATTGGATTTAAGGTTTGGGGCAAATCCACCTTCATCACCTACATTCGTAGAATATCCTTGTTTCTTGAGAACTGCCTTGAGATTATGAAAAATTTCAGCACCCATTCTGAGAGCATGACTGAATGAAGTTGCACCCACCGGCATAACCATAAACTCCTGAAAGTCGATAGAATTATCGGCATGTGAACCACCATTGAGGATATTCATCATTGGGATAGGAAGCAGATTTGCATTTACTCCACCCACATAGCGAAAAAGATGCTGATTGGTTTCCTGCGCAGCTGCATGAGCTACAGCCAAAGAAACACCCAAAATAGCATTAGCACCCAGATTAGCTTTATTAGGAGTACCATCAATTTGAAGCATAGTATTGTCAATGAGATTCTGGTCGGTAACATACATACCTTTCAACTCATTGTTCAAAACATTATTCACATTATTAACAGCTTTCAAAACTCCTTTCCCAAGGTATTGTGATTTGTCATCATCTCTTAGTTCAACTGCCTCATGAACACCGGTTGATGCACCAGATGGTACAGCTGCGCGCCCCATTATTCCGTTCTCTGTTACTACATCTACTTCAACAGTAGGATTTCCTCTTGAGTCAAGGATTTGTCTTGCATGAATATTCAAAATAGCACTCATAATCAAAATGTTTTAAAGTTTAACTTAATCCTTTAGTTCTAATAGTTCCTTAAAAATAAGAAATTCTGAATAATTAAAATGAAAAAGAGGACAAAGCTTTTGTAAACTTTATCCCCTAAAAAATCTTCAACCCAATATCATCGAAAACGTATGTCTGTGCTTCATAAATTCAACTTCAAATGTGCAACTTGTACGAAACAACATTTCAAGTGAAGTATCGACTCATCGGATTAATTCATATGTATAAAGTTACTTGTCTTCTTTCTATTCTTCGGCATCATCATCAGTATCAGCCTTAGGCTCTTTTTCTTTCTTAGCAGCTTTTGGCTTTTCTTCTTTCTTCTCAGTCTTTGGTTCTTCTTTCTTTTTTTCAGCTTTAGGCTCTTCTTCTTTTGTTTCTGCAACCACAGGTTCTTCCGATAAGCCAACTTCTTCAGCTTTTTCCGTAGCTTCTGCTTCTTTGGTTTGCTCATCTGCAGGAGTTTCAACTACTGCATCAACTTCAGGCTTTTCTTCTTCTTTAACAGCAGCTTCTTCAGTCTTTTCATCAGCTTTTGCGGGTGCAGCAGCCTTAGGTTCAGCATCCGAAGATTTCTTACCACGGCGACTTCTACGTGTCTTTTTGCTGGAATCTTCTGCTGTTTTTAACATGTTGGTGTTATAGTCAACAAGCTCAATGAAGCACATTTCAGCTGCATCACCTTGTCTGAAGCCTGTTTTAAGAATTCGGGTATATCCACCGGGTCTTTCAGCAACTTTCTGAGATACTTCTCTGAAGAGTTCACTAACAGCGTGTTTATTCTGAAGGTATGCAAAAACGGTACGACGTGAATGAGTAGAATCTTCTTTTGATTTGGTAATCAAAGGTTCTACATAAACACGCAAAGCTTTTGCTTTAGCTACTGTAGTAAATATTCTTTTATGTAGTATAAGGGAAGAAGCCATATTTGAAAGCATGGCATTTCTGTGTTGAGATTTTCTTCCCAGGTGATTTATTTTTTTCCTATGTCTCATTTCAACTAATCCTTATCTAATTTGTATTTTGAAAGATTCATGCCAAAACTAAGGTTTTTGGACTTGATAAGCTCTTCCAGCTCTGTGAGGGATTTTTTCCCGAAGTTTCTGAATTTAAGCAAATCATGTTTATTAAGAGAAACAAGATCAGCCAGGGTTTCAACATCGGCAGCCTTAAGGCAGTTAAGTGCTCTTACACTAAGATCCAGGTCAACTAATTTTGTTTTCAACAGTTGCCTCATGTGCAGTGAGGTTTCATCAAATTCTTCACTGGTTGCTTTCTCCTCTGTATCGAGCGTAATTTTCTCGTCGGAAAACAACATGAAGTGGAAAATCAAAATTTTTGCAGCTTCCTTCAGTGCGTCTTTTGGAGTAATAGAGCCATCAGTAAGTATTTCCACCACAAGCTTTTCGTAGTCGGTTTTTTGTTCAACACGATAGTTTTCAACGAAGTACTTAACATTTTTAATCGGAGTAAAAATAGAGTCAATGGCTACCTGACCGATTACCGGGTTCAGGGGTTTATTTTCTTCAGCCGGCACATAACCTCTACCCTTCTCGATGGTAAACTCAATAGTCAGGTTCACTGAAGATTCCATATTACAAAGAACCACATCAGTATTGATTACCTGAAAATTTGAAAGGAAATTATTAAGATCACCTGCTTTGAAAACTTCCTGACCGGAAATGTTTACAGTTACCTTTTCACTATCTTCTTCCTCTACTTTTTGCTTAAACCTGATCTGTTTGAAGTTAAGGATCATTTCAGTTACATCCTCTACTACACCTTTAATGGTAGAAAATTCATGCTCTACACCTTCGATACGAACAGATGTAATAGCAAAACCTTCAAGTGATGAAAGCAGAATTCTCCTCAATGAGTTACCAACAGTGATACCGTAACCCGGCTCCAGGGGACGAAATTCAAATTTTCCATAACTCCCGTCAGATTCGAGCATAATAACCTTATCCGGTTTTTGAAAAGCTAATATTGCCATTTATATTGGGTTTTTATGATACGATTAAATCGATTCTTTTTATTACTTGGAGTACAATTCCACGATGAGCTGTTCCTTGATATTCTCAGGAATCATATCCCTTTCGGGCATATTAAGGAATTTTCCTTCAAGTTTCTGACCATCCCATTCAAGCCATGAGTAAGTATTAACTCTGCCGTTGAGTGATTCAGAAATAACTTCAAGGCTCTTGGATTTTTCTCTCACGGCAACAATATCGCCTGGGCGAACTGTGTACGAAGGGATATTAACTACTTCTCCATTTACTGTAATATGCCTGTGGCCTACCAATTGACGGGCAGCACGTCTGCTGGGTGCAATACCCAGGCGGAATACTACATTATCAAGGCGTGCTTCAAGAAGTTGGAGCAAAATCTCACCGGTAATACCTTTTTTACGGGTAGCTGTTTCAAAAAGATTGGCGAATTGTTTTTCCAGCAAACCATAAGTATATTTTGCTTTTTGCTTTTCCTGAAGCTGAATTCCGTATTCTGATTGTTTCTTTCTTCTTTTATTGGCACCGTGCATCCCCGGGGGATACTTTTTCTTTTCGAATGCTTTATCGGCTCCAAAGATAGGATCACCGAATTTACGGGCAATTTTTGTTTGGGGTCCTCTATATCTTGCCATAATTTATACGTATAATCTTGTTTGATAAAAAGTGTTTGTTGATTTGAATTAAACTCTTCTCCTTTTGGGAGGTCTGCAACCATTATGCGGTAATGGAGTAACATCTACGATCTCTATCACTTCAATTCCTGATGAGTGGATGGTTCTGATAGCAGATTCGCGGCCGGAACCTGGTCCTTTAACAAACACTTTTACTTTACGTAATCCAGCGTCATAAGCAACTTTGGCAGCGTCAGTAGCAGCCATTTGCCCTGCATAGGGGGTATTCTTTTTAGAACCTCTGAATCCCATTTTACCGGCAGAAGCCCAGGAAATTACCTGTCCGCTGTTATTGGTAAGTGAGATAATGATGTTGTTGAATGACGCAAAAATATGGGCCTGCCCAACAGGTTCTACTTTTACTACACGCTTCTTTGAACTGCGTGTACCTTTAGTTTGTTTTGCCATAATTTAATTTAAAGTAATTTCTCTGATCAAGCGGCTAATGCGGTATTCCAAAAATAATGCGCCGCTTCTTTAAGCATTATTTTATTTAGTAGCTTTCTTCTTATTCGCAACAGTTTTCTTTTTACCTTTTCTTGTGCGTGCGTTGTTTTTGGTTTTTTGTCCGCGCAAAGGTAACCCGATACGGTGGCGAATTCCTCTATATGAACCAATGTCCATAAGCCTTTTAATGTTCATCTGAACCTCTGACCTTAATCCACCTTCTACCTTATAATTATCAGTAATGATATTACGGATAGAAGTGATCTGATCGTCATTCCAGTCCTGAACTTTGATGTTAACATCAACCCCGGCTTCTTCGAGGATTTTTTGTGCTGTGCTACGACCGATTCCAAAAATGTAAGTTAAGGCAATTTCGCCTCTCTTATTTTTTGGGATATCAATTCCTGCAATACGTGCCATATGATTTCAATTGATTTAGTTTCTGAAATTATCCCTGACGTTGCTTAAACTTGGGGTTCTTCTTATTAATTACATATACTCTGCCTTTCCTGCGTACAATTTTGCATTCTGGGCTTCTTTTTTTAACAGACGCTCTGACTTTCATTTCGTAGTTTTTTAGCGTGTAAGATAAAACTCAATTATTTATACCTGAAGGAAATTCTTCCTTTGGTCAGATCGTAA
>SKSE01000258.1 GCA_007118135.1 Bacteroidales bacterium
ACATATCTTCAGACCATATCCTATATCCTGGTAATTTCTTCTCTGGTGCAAATGGTTGAGATTATTCTGAAAAAAGTTAGTCCTGAGCTTTACCAGGCACTTGGAATTTTCCTTCCGCTCATCACTACCAACTGTGCCATAATGGGTGTTGCACTTCTTACCATTCAGAATGAATTTACCCTTATGCAGGGTGTGGTATTTGCCATTTCACATGCAGCAGGTTTTGCGCTTGCTATCATCCTGTTTGCAGGCATCAGAGAGCATATGGAGCTGATGGATCTTCCCAAAGCTATGCGCGGTGCACCCGCAGCACTTGTAGTTGCCGGAATTCTGGCATTAGCATTTATGGGATTTGCCGGGTTGGTATAGACCTAAATTTCATTTTATTGAAGCAATAAATCGAAAAAAGGCGTTTTATCATTTACCCCAAAAAAAAGCTTCGTGAGTAATTCCCACGAAGCTTTTTTTATATAAATATATAAAGTTTTTTAGCCTTGCTCCTCTTTTTCGGCCTTTTCCTCGGCTTCTCTTCTTCTTTCTTCAAGAATTTCTTGTCTTCTCCTTTCGCGAAGCAGTTCACGAACGTGTGCCTGAAGTTCCTGGTCGGTACGATATTCGTTAAGAACTTCCTGGTAAGAATTTGTTGAAAAACCTTTTTCTTCAAGTATTGTAGTAATCATAGTTTGCTGTTCTCTCTGAAGCTGGCTTATCTGGGGGCCTAACTGATTGAAAGCATTGATTTCATCATCAGTAAATGCACCGCCCTGAAGAGCTCCAATCTGGTTAGCACGGGCAATCTGGTTAAACCTTTCGAGTGTAAGGTCAAGCTGACCAACGGTCTCTGCCATTCTTTCCTGGGTATGTCTTTGTAATTGACTGATTTCCTGGTTAGCATCAAAGAAGTTCAAAAGGGTAATGTCCTCAAAACGGAAAGTCTTTTCTTCTTTTTCTTTTGCTTCAGGTTCATCATTATCCGCAAAAAGATTTACAGGCTGCACAAAAAATAATGCGAAGGCAAACATTATGGCTGTGATGACCGAACCTGTTTTTTTGTTGTTAAAAAGCATAATTTTGGTTTTTTTAAAAAGTAATCTATTGGTTAAAAATGGTTTAGGGATACAAAAGTAACGATAAAACTCAAAAGCACTATTGATAAAAAAAGTTAATTTTACTTTTATCGTATTTGTTAACTTTATGTAACTTCAATTATATAAAACAATTTTATCTTAATTAGGTTTAAAGTTCATCAAATTTTTTAAAATAATTAATAGTTTAGCTGCGCCTAATCCCCGAAAATCGGCTTAACCCTACAGTTATATCTTGAATTTAAGATGAAATACACAGGCTGATGATTTTTCAATTGACGCAGTAATACCCTTTTCAAAAAAATTATTAACATCCTTGATTTGCTTCCCTTGTCCGGTAAGAATATCTCTCCCTGAAATAAGCTGGTTTGCCTCCTGATTCATAAGTCTGATAAGGTCAGGTGGAAATTTTATTCTTACTGAAACAGAATGATTCTTACTGAAATTGGCAACCACAAGAAAAGCCTGCCCCTGGTAGTATCTCAGAAATGTATAAATGAAGTTTCCGCTAAAAAGCTCACTATCTGTATTGTGCCACATGAGATCATAGAAACTTCCCTTTCTGAAAACTTCATGATGGCAAAGGTTTAGTAATCGGGTATAGAATTTATAATTCTTTTTTTGCTCTTCGTTGAAGCCTCCGCCGTCATATTTTCCGTCATTAACCCAATTAAGGTGAATGGGCATGCTGCAATAATCAAAAATACTGGTACGACCATCGTCTCCACTAAAGCCGGTTTCACCTGAGCCCGGCTCACCACTTTCCTGACCGGAATAAATCATTACGGGTCCAATATTCATAAGAGCAGAAACCGCCATAGCTGGCCAACCGGCACGGGCACTACCAGCAAATTGAGGCGATGCAATACGCTGCTCGTCATGGTTTTCCATAAATCTGAGCATGTACGGATCCAGTCCGTCAAGCTTTTGCCATTCATATGTTATATGTCTGGCCGGCTTCTCTCCTTTCATAATCATCCTGAGGGTATCGTACAAGCCCACTTTATCATAGAGGAAATCAAACCTTCCATCTTCAATATATAACCTGTATGCATCAGGATTATAAATTTCTGCAATGAAAAGTATCTCCGGATATTTTTCTTTTACCTGTGGAATAACCCAATTCCAGAACTCAACCGGCACCATCTCAGCCATATCGCATCGGAAGCCATCTATGTTTTTTGATGCCCAGAAAAGCAAAATATCCAGCATTCTAAACCAGGTATCAGGAATGGGATCGAAATATTTCTTTTCATGATCTAAATAATCAACACCATAATTCAGCTTTACGGTTTCATACCAGTCGTTAATATCAGTATTGGCATCAAAACGGTCATTACCGGTTGCTTTGGCTGGAAATTCATGATAGGGTTCTTTTCCTGATGAAACCACATAAGGTAATTGCTTCAATTGCTCAGGCAAAACAAGGTTTTCGCCGGGCAGGTAATAGAAATTGTTGGAGGGCAAAAAGGCTTTATTATTGTTGTCATTCTCACCCAGATCGGTAACACCTTCTGGATTTGAATCTGAATGATAACTGCGGGCCACATGGTTGGGAACAAAATCTATGATCACTCCCAGTTTCATTTCATGACAACGTTTTAAAAGACTCTCAAATTCGATCATTCGTGATGGAATATTCTCTGCCAAATCAGGATCAATGTCGTAATAATCTCTTATTGCATAGGGGGAACCGGCAATTCCTTTTACAACCTCCGGGTTGTCACTTTCTATGTTATGCTTCGGATATGATGTGCAACTGGCATGCTCCAGCAAACCTGTAAACCAGATGTGTGTTATTCCCTGTTTTCTAATCTGACGTAAAGCAATTTTGGTAATATGATTCAGCTTACCACAACCATTTTCATCCAGGTTACCATATTTTTTATTATTTCTGTTGGTATTGCTGAACAACCTTGGTAAAAGCTGATAAATAACCGGTCGGTCGAACTGTTCACTCTTCATCTTGTATTCTCGTTTGTCATATTTCTATTCAAAGAAATTATCTGAAAACCCCATCAGGTAAAGATTTTGTGTGGCACGTGTAAGAGCAGTATACAGCCACCTGTAATAATCAGTATCGGGCTTATTATCTGGTATATATCCCATTTCAACAAAAACATTCTCCCATTGTCCTCCCTGTGCTTTATGACAGGTAAGTGCATAAGCAAATTTTACCTGAAGCGCGTTGAGAAAAGGGTTTTCCTTGATTTTTGTCATTCGTTTTCTTTTGTTGGGTTCATCTTCATAATCCAAACTCACCTCATCAAAAAGCTTCTGTGTTTG
>SKSE01000137.1 GCA_007118135.1 Bacteroidales bacterium
GCATTGAGCCCGAACGCAATCCAAAAGTCTCCCTGTAAAAAGGTGTTGCCCCGGAAATTACAGCACTGTCGAAACCCAGAAGGAACCCCCCGAGCGCTACTACAAGTGAAATAAAAATTGTGTAGGTTCTTTTCGTCATAATTAATAAACTGATTTTAATTTCAACTGACCTGATTTCAAGGCAAATATAGCAATTTTGCTATGCTTACAAAGCCATGATACATTTAGCAAAGTTGGCGTTATTTTTGACATTCATTCTTTGGCAAGCTGCTGATTCTGAATTTGTTTTTTAAGAAGGTCCATCTGATATCCTGCCTTGCCTGACATTTCACGGGCATTCATTAAAAATCTTACAGTTTCACTTATGTAAGTTTGCAATTGTTCGGTTTCTCTGCGGCTGATTTCGATATCGCTATAAGTAAAATAATCCAGCACAGAAATACTGAAAAACCAATCAATTAATTCCTGATAACTCTCTTTGCTAAAATAAATAATATTCCTGTATTCGTTTACCCCCATAAAGTTTCTGATAAATTCATCATCAAGCATTTTAAGGGCTTTAGCGGTTTTCTGTTCAATCAACTCCCTGTAATGATCTTTATCAATTTCCTTATTCATTTCAATTTGCTTTATTTTGCTGAAATCAAATAATCTTCCCTTATCCTTAAGGAGCAACATCAACAAACTCACATCTCTGGTTACAGAAAGCTCACTTCTTCCCGTTCTTTTAAGAATCTCCTGCAGTGGCCAGTGAAATTTGGTCTTTCGCAACAGGTCATCTTTCTGATTTTCGGGCATCTCCTTTTGAATGGTGTTTATGGAATAGTATGCCAGTAAAATCACCAGGTTTTCGCGGTATGAACTTTTACTTCCGATAGTAAGCAGTTCATTTAAAGATGATAAACCATACTTTACCAGAAACTCCTTCAGGGGCTTTTCCTTCATGAAAATAAAGTTGAAAATCTTTTCAATATTTTTCACCTGGGTGATAAAGTTCTCAGAAAGCACTTCGGACTCTGCAGCCTTCAGATAACCATAATCCTTCATCTTTTCAATAAGAGCTGCAAAACGACTTTTCAATAGTTTGTATCCCAGCTTTTGCTGAACACCTCTGTTTTCATCAAGCACTCTGTTTACGATAAAATTGATGATATCTTCAGAAAATAAAGCTTCAAAAAAAACATGCAGGGGCTGAAGCTGCATTTCTTCGATGGCTTTTTCAATGGATGGAACACCTTCTCTACCGGTTTTCCAGTAAAGTTTTTCGTATTCTCCGGATTCGTCATAAATTTCTCTGAACTCCCAGAAGAGCCGGTATTCGAAGCCATTCAGATTCCAGTGCAGTCCATTTTCAAGAATTTCGTTGCCTTTTTTCAGGTATTCCAAACCCGATATGTGTTCACGGAAAGCATAAAATATCTTATCTCCACCCTTCATATCCAGTGCCTGGGCAAGGCTTACTGTTATGGTCTCTTTGCCGGTTCCCATAGCAGTGAGTTTGGGAGCAGAAAACCTTATGTGCCCCTGGGCCTGATCGTATTTGTTATTGTACAAAACCAACGCCCGTTCATTTCCATAACGGTTGGTAAAAGCAAATACATTCTCATTTACATTGCCATAGCTATCGATGTAATCGAAAATATTGAAATGATATACCTCGCTAAACAGATATCGTTTTCGTGTAACCGGGAATATTTCCTTCTCGTGCTTCTGCACCAGCCAATCCATGGGTTTCTCATTGTAATAGGCACGCTGGTATTCCATGCCATACTTTTCGCTGTACCCTTCAATCTGCCCATGGGCAAACATAGGCAACCCCGGTAATGTATTCATGAGCATGCAAACCCCAAAATACTTGTCGCCGGTATCGAACTGACGAATAGCGGTTTCCTCGTCGGGATTGCTCATGAAGTTTACATATCGTTTCAGGATTTCGGGTTCAAATTCTAGGGTGTTGGTTATCAGGTCGCGGTACTTTTCATTCTCCTCGTTTTTGAGCATGTGCATAAAAGCAGAGTTATATACACGGTGCATGCCCAGTGTACGCACAAAATAACCTTCCATAAACCAGAAAGCTTCTGCCAGCAGCAGTGTTTCGGGTAGTTCGGCATTCATACGGTCAACCACTTCGCGCCAGAACTCCACAGGAAACATTGCATCAAACTCCCTTTGGGTCATGGCATAATCGGCCCTTGAAGGGATATCGCCCCCGGTTCCCGGACGAGGATACCAAAGCCGTGAGAAATGTTTTTTTGCCAGAGTCATGGCCGCATCAAAACGTATGATGGAAAATCTGCGAGCTACTTCAAATATTTTCTGAATAACGGCTTCGCGCACTTCCTGTTTGAGCATATCGAGCTGAGCAGTGTCATTCCAGGGCATTACGGTACCATCGTTGCCATGATAGATGTAGCGTGTTTCACCGGTTGTTTTATTTACCCACTGAAACACCACTGCTGCATCGGTTTTGCTGTAGTATCCATCCTCAATGCGAATATCGAAATCGGGATTTTCTGAAAGATTTTCCCCATTAAAGGTATAGCCCGGGAAAGGAGGAGACGGTGCCTGGATAAAATAATCTGGGTTTTCAATAACCCATTTTGAATAAATCCCGGTGTGATTGGGCACCATGTCGCTGGCCAGTCTTATGCCCCGGGCCTTTGTGCGCTCGTTCAGGTTTTGGTAGGCTTCTTCACCCCCCAGATCTTCTGCTATCACATAATCATAAAGCGAGTAGGCCGAAGAAACCGCATCGGTATTTCCCATGATGTGCTTGATACGGCGTGATGCATTGCTACGCTCCCAGATACCGATAAGCCACAATCCGGTAAAATTCCATTTTTTGATTAAATCCAGTTCTTCATCGGGCACCTGATCAAGCTGTTTGATCTCTTTGCCATATTTTTTTGAAAGCTGATCGAGCCAAACATAGGTGTTTTTGGCCAGCATAACCACGCTAGGCATCCAGTGCACATCGGGAGTAAACTGTTCGTGCTCTTCGTAATCCTTTTCGGCATCCTCCAGGTATTTATATCCAGATTTCCCCAATGTAAACATCCCTGTCTCATCGCCCATGCCCTTGTAGCGTGGGGCAATGGTGGGTGGGCCGCCATTACCGCCCATGGTATCAAACCTCACATCTTCGCGCAAAAGGTCTTTGCTTTTCAAAAGCTGGTTGAGAATTTTTTCGGGCAGGAATTTCTTCCATTTTTCCTGAATGAAATCTATTTGCTTGCTGATATCATCGGGGGCATTGAGTATGGGAGTTTTGAAAAGACTGAAAATATCCTGATCATCGGGTCCAAAACCGGGCTGTTCTTCAAAAAAGTCTTCCAGTTCATCAATCATCCGCC
>SKSE01000319.1 GCA_007118135.1 Bacteroidales bacterium
AACCAGTTAGAGTTACGCTGATAGAAAGAAAAAAAAATATTGGAGATACATTGCTGGCTGGAATGTATGTTTATGCTCTGTTATGGTAAGCCTTCGGCCTGCCACGTTATGGTTTCCGCAGAACAAAAAGTTTTTTCTTCCTATGGTCAGGTAACGAATAGCATTATCCAACAGGTTATTGTAAATCAATGCACTAAAACATTCCACTAAAAAAACAAAAAGGGTAAACCCTACCCCGCCCAGCAGTGAAAGCACTGAGGGTATTTTCACTTGCTTTGCCAGATGGATTTAAGTTTGACCAAACCCACAACAAGCAAAATCGCAAGAACCACGATGACAGCCCTGATGAAAATCCATTTAGCGGGTAGCCCGATTGCAAGCATGAAAGGATTGGTGGCCAATGCATCCATGATGGCCAGGGCATACAAGGCTACTACAACCATCGTAAATAATCTGACCAGCCAGACGGTAAACTTTTGTTTGAACAGGCCTTCATAAGTTTTTGATCTGATTTTTCTGACCAGAAACCGGACAGGGAAATAAACCAAACCAAACAGGCATAGCAGAATTGCGATGCCGGGCAGAATCAGCCTTTGATAAACGCTACGGATCGATTGCAGAATTATTTAAATAGCTGCATTCTATTCTATCGTAATTTTTGTTGCTGAAGTTTGAGTGTGGCGCTATCTTTTCTCTCAAAGTCCCTTAATGTTGCCGATTTTACAAATTCCTATATCGTGAAATTGCATAATAATTTGTACTTGTCAATGGTTGCAGTTTTATAACCATTTCCACTGAACATCTACTATGGATGGCAGTTATTTATATGAAATCGTAGCTTACTTGCAGGCAGCTGGGCTATCAACCAATAGCAGTTTGTCAAGCAAAGAACGGTTAACGGTAAATACTGTACCGTGCCGTGTGCCTTCAGGAAATGAGACAATGTCAGAGATGTCGGTCCAATTAGACAGGTCTTTGGATTTTACTGCTCCCATGACACCTTCTGTATATTTGTCAAAGTAAACGAACCAGTAACCATCAATTTTTATTGCGGTGGGGCCTTCCACCCAGTTTCCTGTGATGGGTTCTGAAGGAGGAGAGTAGGGGCCGGTAAGTGACTCACTGGTTGCGATCCTGATGTTTTTCTCAGCTTCAGGCCATCTTGTTTCATCCTTGAGGAACATGACAAAATCATCATTGATTTTATGAATGTTTGCATCAATTACATTGAAACCATGATCATACAAGATCTCAGCCTGGCTAAACTTTTTAAAGTCCCGGGTGAGTGTGTAGTACATCCGGTGGTTATAGATGCCATCACCCCTTCCTTCACCTTCATCAAAACGGCCTGGGATAGTGGTTGCCCAATGGATCATGTACTGGTCGTTGACTGCATCATAATATAGTTCAGGGGCCCAACAGTTCACCGCATCGGGTTCATGTTCCATAACCGGAATGTACAATTGTTCAGACCAGTTGATCAGGTCTTCTGACCATGCGTACCCTATCCCCTGCTCATTCCAACTAACAGTCCAAACCATATGGAACTTTCCATCTCCACCCACAATGATGCAAGGGTCTCGCATGAGCTTATCGTTACCGGCAGCAGGTTTCAGAAAAGATTCGTTGTTGTTGAGGGCTTTCCATAGATAGCCATCCTCACTGTAAGCCAGGTGCAACCCACATTCACCATTGTTTTTAAAATAGGAGAACATGTAAACCTTCTCTTCGGCATAGTTAGTGCATCCAACAAAAAAAATAAATACAGATACAGTTAATAATAATTTCATCATTTTCAAATTGTTTCAATAGCTGTTTATGGATATTAAGATCTTATTGTTTAAAAACTCAAGAAAAATTAGCGATTCCATCTTTCATATAAGTATTCCTTATTGATTTCTAACTCTGGTCGCTTGGAGTGCCAACTCGTTTATAGCAACAAATATATACGACTTTTTTAATTTTGATCGGATTTTTCGGTTTTATTTTGCCCTTGGCGCAATTTAGAAGAGTTTTGTTCTTTGATTTCTTTGGCATACCCTCAATAATACGGTCAAGGGGGAGTTGGCCGGCATTTACTTCGGGCTTTCGCCCACAACTACCAACTTCTATCATCACATCACCCGTTACCCAACACCCATCACCAAAAAAGGGGAACAAGCCTTCACAGACCCATCCCCCTCAATGGGAGTAATACAAAGAAGAAGATTAATCTTCGTTCTCGTATTCTTTCAGGATGTCCTTCACCCCATCGGTGGTAACGCGACCGTAAGTCTTGTCGCCTACCATTACTACCGGTGCCAGTCCGCAGGCACCCACGCAGCGCAGACAGGTGATGGAGAATTTGCCGTCAGCAGTGGTTTCGCCCACAGGCACCTTAAGGATGCGCTTAAACTCATCCAGTACCTTCTCGGCACCACGTACATAACATGCTGTACCTGTGCAGATGGAAATGGGGAAACGACCGCGTGGCAGCATGGTAAAGAACGAATAAAACGTTACCACACCATATACCTTGGCCACCGGAATATTCAACTCCTGGGCCACTACCTCCTGCACCTCTGCAGGTAGGTATCCGAAGATCTCCTGGGCTTTATGCAGTACATTTATGAGCTCGCCTGCTTCGTTGTTAAAGCTTTTGGCTACCTCTTTGAGCTTCTGCACATCGCTCTCTTTTAATTTAAGTTTTATGGAAGTCATTATATTGATTTTTTTTGTTACGAAATAATTTTTTGACTGACCCCTTGCAAAACCCGGTGCCGCTGGGCAAGCCGGGCTTGCGGGCCTTATAAATTAGTCCAGTAAAACCTGTTTGGCTTTCTTGTCGAAATAGTGCGTATGCAGCAATTTGTGTGCAAGGTCACTGCCGGGTTTACCCAGGAACTCTTCGTATAATTTGATGATATCGGGGTTTTCGTGCGATTTGCGCAGCTTCTTACCCTTATCTTCAGCATAAATGGCTTTCGCCCTTGCTTTCAATATGGAAGAATCGCCATGGTGCAGCGGCTGACCACCACCACCAATACAACCACCGGGGCAGGCCATAATTTCAATGGCATGGAAATTACTCTTTCCGGCTTTTACATCATCAAGCAGCTTGCGAGCATTGCCCAAACCGTGCGCAATACCTATATTGATGTCAACACCGTTAAAGTCAACCGTGGCCGAACGAATGCCATCGAATCCTCTCAATGCTTCAAAATCAACTTTTTCAAGGCTTTTTCCTGTGTGAATTTCATAGGCAGTACGGGCAGCAGCTTCAATAACACCACCGGTAGTGCCAAAAATTACCGCAGCACCGGTTGATTCGCCCAGGGGCTTATCGAAATCCTCATCGGGCAATGTATTGA
>SKSE01000329.1 GCA_007118135.1 Bacteroidales bacterium
CAGGCACCCGGACTAAAATAAGTAACATAAATATGAACCCAAACATCGCCCAAAAACTGGCACGCCCGGCCATATTGAATCTGAAACCCTACAGCTCGGCCCGGGAAGAATATACCGGCAACGAAGGCATTTTTCTGGATGCCAACGAAAGCCCATTCAACAAACCCTGGAATCGCTATCCGGATCCTTTTCAGCAAAGACTCAGGCAACGTATTGCAGAAATGAAAGGTGTTGAGAAGGACAATATCATCCTTGGCAACGGCTCCGATGAAACCATCGATATGCTCTTTCGCACTTTTTGCGAGCCGGGCAAAGACAAGGTATTATCTATAAGTCCAAGCTACGGAATGTACAAGGTAAGTGCAGGTATCAACGGGGTGGATTATGAAACGGTACTGCTCAATGATGACTTTAGTTTACCTGTAGAGCGGATTCTGGAGAAAGCAAGCGAAAACACCAAGTTGTTGTTTTTGTGCTCGCCCAATAATCCTACAGGAAATCGCTTCAAGGATGAGGATATGCGGACTCTGATGCAGGAATTTCAGGGATTGGTTGTTGTAGACGAAGCCTATGTGGATTTCAGCTCCGGTGGTTCATGGGTGAATTCATTGGAAGAATTTCCCAATCTTGTGGTTCTCCAAACCCTTTCCAAATCCTGGGGTTTGGCAGCAATAAGGCTTGGGATGGCTTTTGCTTCTTCGGAAATCATTTCACTGTTGATGAAAGTGAAACCACCTTACAATGTTAACACCCTTACCCAGGAAAAAGCGCTGGAAGCATTATCTAATAATTCCCGGCTTGAAAACAGGATAAAATTGATAATCAATGAGAGAGAAATTCTAATGAAAGCTCTATCAGTGATTTCTGTGGTGAAAAAGGTCTTTCCTTCTGATGCAAATTTCTTTCTCATAAAAGTGGACAACCCCGATGGGATCTACAAATACTTAATTGAAAGGGGTATCATTGTGCGTAACCGTTCAAAGGAACCTCTGTGTGAAGGTTGTTTAAGAATATCCATGGGAACTCCAAAACAGAACCAATATTTATTGGAGCAACTTAATGCCTATCCACTGGGAATACAGGGATTTAAACCCGATGAACACTGGAAACCTATTGCCGACTGGTTGGTGACACCACCACGCAAGGCTGTCAAAAAGCGCAAGACCAAAGAAACAGATATCACCGTGGAAATCGACCTTGACGGGAATGCAAAAACTGATATCAGCACTGGTCTGGGTTTTTATGACCACATGCTTGAGCAGATTGCCCGACACAGTGGGTGCGATTTGACAGTTCAGGTAAAAGGTGATTTACATATAGATGAGCATCACACCCTGGAAGATACAGCTATTGCATTGGGTGAAGCTTTCGCAGAAGCTCTTGGCAACAAAATAGGTATTGAGCGATACGGTTTTGCCCTGCCCATGGATGATTGCGCTGCAATGGTATTGCTGGATTTTGGCGGAAGACCCGAGCTGGTGTGGGATGCAAAGTTTAAACGGGAAAAAGTGGGGGAGCTGCCCACCGAGATGTTTGAGCATATATTCAAATCCTTTGCTGTGGGTGCCCGCTGCAATCTTTACATCAAGGCCAGAGGTAAAAATGAACATCACAAGATAGAAGCCATCTTTAAAGCCCTTGCCCGTGCCATCCGCATGGCAATAAAACGTGAACCGGGAGCAGATTTTTTGCCCAGCACGAAAGGGTTGCTGTGAAAAAGGTTTATAAGAGTCCGGGCGCGACTCCAAGTCGCACCCGGACTAGCTTAAAATCAAACTAAAATCTGAAATACCAAACTCTGCGTCTCCCCCCGTCTCCGCAGTAAAAAAGAAAGACAATGAAAATCGCCATCATAAAATACAACGCCGGCAATATCAAATCTGTTAGTAACGCACTTAAACGGCTTAATGTGGAACATTCAATAACCGATAACCCGGATGAAATACTGGCCGCTGATAAAGTTATTTTTCCCGGAGTGGGAGAAGCTTCCACCACCATGGAATATCTTGGAAAAAAGAATCTTGATTTGGTAATCAGGGAATTAAAACAGCCGGTTTTGGGCATTTGTTTGGGCATGCAGTTGATGTCCAGGCATTCGGAAGAAGGAGATACTCCATGCCTCGGTATTTTTGACCTTCCGGTAAAGAAATTCAACATCGATCTGAAAATCCCACACATGGGCTGGAACAGCCTGAAGGATGTGAAATCTCCGTTGTTCGATGAAAGTCTTGAAGGTCAATATGTATATTTTGTACATAGCTATTATGTGCCATTGGCAAAGGAAACCGCAGCTGTAAGTCATTACGGTATTGCTTTCAGTGCGGCACTTCAGAAAGATAATTTTTTCGCCACCCAGTTTCATCCCGAAAAAAGCGGGGACGTGGGTGAATGCATACTTAAGAACTTTTTAAAATATTAAACAAACCCAGTCCGGGCGCGACTCCAAGTCGCACCCGGACTCAACAGTAACTAAGCCTGGTCTCGACTTTAAGTCGCACCCGGACTCAAATAAAATTCTAAACTATGATCCTTATCCCCGCCATCGACCTAATGAACAACCAATGCGTACGCTTGTCACAGGGCGACTTCGATACGCAAACTGTTTACAGTAATGATCCTGTTCAGACTGCACGGAAATTTGAGGAATCCGGATTTACCCACCTGCACATGGTAGATCTGGATGGTGCAAAAAAGAAAACACCTGTGCATCTGGAAATGCTCAGAGCGGTGAGTGCTGCAACCTGTTTGTTTATTGATTTCAGTGGAGGAATCCGTAATGCTGATCAGGCCCGGCAGGTGTTTGAGATGGGCGCTTCGGCGATTACAATAGGGAGCATGGCAGTCCAAGATCCTGAAACAACAGAAGCGATACTTAAGGAACATGGACCAGAAAAAGTGATTTTGGGGGCCGATGTAAAAAATGAGTTTATTGCCACCGCCGGCTGGCTTGAGCAAAGTGATAAGGATATTTTCAGCTTTCTGGATTTTTGGTTTGGAAAGGGATTCAGCAAAGTGATGATCACCGATGTTTCCAAAGATGGTATGATGGAAGGGCCGTCATTAGAGCTTTACCGGAAGGTGCTGGAACGTTTCCAGCAGATCAGGCTTATTGCCAGCGGGGGTATTGCAACGATGGAGGATATTTATCAATTGGATGCTTTGGGGTGTTATGGTGCTATAACAGGGAAGGCGTTATATGAGGGTAAATTGAATTTGGGTGAACTTGCGTCGTTTTTGAAAAAATATAGAATTTAACCGCAAGGAACGCAAGGGAAGCGCAAAGGACGTCATTAGATTTACAAAGTTTTGCGCTCTTTGCGATAAATCTTTGCG
>SKSE01000246.1 GCA_007118135.1 Bacteroidales bacterium
CGTGAAAGTCCTTCGATGGTAATTTTATAACCATCAAGATCTTCGAACTGGAAATCATAACGCTTTTCACCTGTAGTCAGCTTATTTTTAATAACTCTTCCTTTTTCAACGTAAGGCGGCAGATAAAAACCTTCAGCTTTACCAGTGAATATTTCATAGGGTCTGTCATTAAGTGTGCCCACCACAGCTACCCATTTTTCTGAGTTATTGTTAAAACGTACAATATCTGCCTCAAGTACCTTTGGTCTTTTGGGAGCTGTAGTTTCTTTGAACTCATTCTTACTCTCCTTTTTACTATCATTAACCAAAACGCCGGAACGTGAACCATCGCGATATACCGTAACTCCTTTACAACCGCTTTCCCACGCTGTCTGATAAATTTTTCCAACCAATTCTTCAGTAATATCATTGGGTATATTAACTGTAACGCTTATGGAATGATCTACCCATTTCTGAACTGCACCCTGCATGGATACTTTTGCAACCCAGTCAACATCATTTGCGGTAGCTTTATGGTAGGGAGATTTAGCAATAATAGCATTGAGGTCATCTTGTTTCATTTTCTTTACTTCCTCAACATCATAGCCATTAATGGTAAGCCAATCTGTAAATTTATGATGAAAAACGTTATACTCTTCCCAATGGTCGCCAACTTCATCTACAAAGTCGACTCTTGTATTTTTATCGTTGGGGTTAACTTTTCTTCTTCTCTTATAGGAAACCATAAATACCGGTTCAATACCTGAAGTGGTTTGAGTCATCAGTGAAACACTTCCTGTTGGCGCTATGGTAAGCAGTGCAATGTTTCGTCGGCCATACTTCATCATTGTTTCTTTGAGATCTTTATCAGCTTCAAAGAGTCTTTGGATGAAAGGATTGTTTTCTTCTTTTTTGGAATCGTATACTTCAAAAGCTCCTCTTTCACCAGCCATAATTGAAGATGATCTGTAAGCTTCAATGGCAAGGGTTTTATGAATATTAACAGAAAAGTCGGTGGCATCAGGAGTTCCGTAGCGATAACCCAGTGCCGCAAGCATATCTCCTTCGGCGGTAATGCCAATGCCGGTTCTTCTTCCCTGGATACATTTCTCACGGATTTTATTCCACAATTCTATTTCTACACTTTTTATTTGCAATTCCTCAGGGTCAGCTTTGATTTTCGCCAGGATAGCATCAATTTTTTCCAGTTCCAGATCAATGATATCATCCATAATGCGTTGTGCATAATGTACATGTTCTTTAAACAAGGCAAAGTCAAAATTTGCTTCAGGTGTAAAGGGTTTATTCACATAACCGAAAAGATTGATCGCCAATAAGCGGCAGCTATCATAGGGGCATAAAGGTATTTCACCACAGGGATTGGTTGAAACGGTTGTAAAGCCAAAATCGGCATAGCAATCGGGAACTGATTCACGGATGATGGTGTCCCAGAAAAGGATACCCGGCTCAGCAGAACGCCATGCGTTATGAACAATTTTTTTCCACAATGCCTGAGCATCTATATCTTTTACGTAAGTAGGATTATTTCCTTCAATAGGATATTTTTGAGTAAAGGGTTTATCTTCCTTAACGGCCATCATAAAGTCATCCGTAATTCTTACTGATACATTGGCCCCGGTAACTTTTCCTTCTTCGAGTTTGGCATTTATAAACCCTTCTGAATCGGGATGTTTGATAGAGACACTAAGCATAAGGGCACCACGACGGCCATCCTGGGCAACTTCGCGGGTGGAGTTGGAGTATCTCTCCATAAATGGTACAAGACCTGTTGATGTAAGAGCACTGTTTTTTACAGGGCTACCTTTGGGACGTATGTGTGAAAGGTCATGCCCAACGCCACCACGACGTTTCATAAGCTGCACCTGTTCTTCATCAACTTTCATAATTCCACCATAAGAATCGGCATTGCGATTACCTATTACAAAACAATTGGAAAGAGAACCAATCTGAAATGGATTTCCTATACCTGCCATGGGGCTTCCCTGAGGTACAATGTATTTAAAATTTTTAAGCAAATAGAAAACCTTTTCCTCACTCAATGGGTTAGGATATTTCTTCTCGATGCGTGCAATTTCCTTCGCAATTCTCCGGTGCATATCGTCAGGGGTCAGCTCATATATATTCCCCTGAGAATCTTTAAGTGCATATTTATTTACCCATACTCCTGCAGCCAGATTATCACCATTAAAGTAAGCAGTGGTTTTTTCCAGTGCTTCATTGTAAGTGAATTTTTGTGGTTTATCTTCTTTGGCAGAAGTATTTTTGAGATCGTCTGTTACCGGTAGCGTTCTCTTACCAATAACTCCCTGATATAGGTTTTCAGATGTTTTAGTTTCTTTTTCTTTTGTTACAGTATGAGCTGCTGCACTATTGTCCATAATTCCGGAGTTTATTATTATTAAAACTTAAAAATTGTTAGATATGTCGGGGATTATAACAATGCCTGCAAGGAGGCAAAATGGTAGAGCGAAGATAAAAAACAAAACCATTAAGGTTTATGAGAGATTATTAACAAAAGGGGAAAGTTATTAACTCGACACTGTAACCTATTGAATTAAAAAGCGGTAGCAAAAATGCAGCCTTTGACTGAAAAGTTTTGTTTAAGTTTGAAAATCAGGTGTTTATTATATTATTAGCAATTAAGTTGCTGATACAAATTCAGTTATGAGTTTTTTTAGGATATAACAAGCTTAGAAAGCTGAATTATAGGAATGTTACAATGAAAATATGTAATTTTGCAGGACGTTTTATTTTCCATATTACAATCCAAATTCACAAAAAGTAGGGGTATGATTTTCACAAATTTGTATAATTCAGGAAAAATTAACGGCATTTTATGGGTGCTCGTTTTTTCTTTAATGATATTTTCAGCCTGCAACAGAGATGGTGATAACGGACCTTCAGGTCAAGGGCCGGCCAATTTTGAATGGATAGTTGCAGATTATATAACCGGGACATCTGTATATTTCTCGGCCGATATTTCAGGAAACTTAGATGAGGTTATAAACCTGGGCTTTTGCTGGAGCGAAAATTCTTTGCCCTCACTTGATGATAATGTGATTTATATGACAGATATTATACCAGGTATTTTTTCTTTCAGATTAGCCGATCTTCTTGAAGACAAAACTTATTTTGTAAGAGCCTTTTATACCATAGATGGAAATGAATTTTATAGCGAAGAAAAAGTATTTCAAACTACCGAACCTGTTCAACACGACGACTATAACTATGGTATAGTGAAAATTGGTGATCAGTTATGGATGGGTGAAAATCTCAGAACAAAAACCTATAATAATGGAGATAGTATTACCAGTGGTTTTGGAATGGGAAA
>SKSE01000234.1 GCA_007118135.1 Bacteroidales bacterium
AGGTTAATTGTAAATTATTAATGCATGTAATATATTTCAGTTTTAGCTTCACTGAGCCAGATTAAGTTTATGATTTTTAATTTTTTTCGTGCTTCGGATTTAGCTTCGCTGAGCCCGGCTGCGTCTCTGTTCGGATTTCTACCATTTATCTTGCTGCTCAGTTACCCGTCACTCGTCACCGATTACAGATTACCAAATTGTTTCCCTTTTCCTTTCTCAAACTCCACCATAAGCACAATAACCGCCATCTACAGGTACAACTACTCCTGTAATGAACTCCGAAAGATTGGAGAGCAGAAACAGAAGGGTTCCGGAAATATCTTCAGGATTACCGAATTTCCCCATAGGTGTGCTGGCGATGATTTTGTTCCCCCTGGGTGTCAGTTCACCGGTACTTTCATCGGTAAGCAGGAACCGGTTCTGATTGGTTAGAAAAAACCCGGGAGCAATGGCATTAACCCTGATACCCGTTTTACCCATGTGTACTGCCAGCCACTCTGTAAAGTTATTGATGGCCGATTTGGCAGCAGAATAGGCCGGGATTTTGGTCAATGGTTTGAAGGCATTCATGGAAGAAATGTTTATTACTCCACCTTTTCCTGCATCAATCATATCTTTGGTAAAAACCATAGTTGGCAAAAGAGTACCAATAAAGTTCAGGTCAAACACCTGACGAAAACCATCCATTTCCAATCCGTAAAATGTATTTTCCCATAACCCTTCCATTCCCGGAGTAATTTCTTCGGCTTTGGTGGTTGCTTTGGGAGAATTACCCCCGGCACCGTTGACTAGAAAATCGATGGTTCCCAGTTCCTTGTTGATAACGTTTCTGGCATCTTCCAGTGATTTTTTATCGAGCACATTGGCTGCAATACCCAGGGCTTTCACCTGGTATTCTCCGGCAATTCGGTTCGCCAGGAAAGTGGCTGCATCCGGGTTGATGTCAAGGATGGCAAGATTCATTCCTGCTGCTGCCAGAGCTTCTGCCATGGAAGCCCCCAAAACGCCGCCGCCACCTGTAATAATACAATTTTTTCCTTTAAGATGCTCAAAATGATTTACTGTCATGATTTTTAGAGATTTAAATAAAAGTCAATATTTTCTTTTGTGATGATATCAATGGGAAGAAATTTATTTTTAGGAACTTCTTTCTTTCTTACAATGGCATTAAAGAGAGTCATAACACTGTTGTACCCCTGTTCGAAGGGTTTTTGTCCAATCAGAAAATTAATGGTATTATTTCGCAAATGCCTGATATTCTGTTCCAGTAAGTCATAACCTACCAGTCGTACATTTGAGTATTCTTCCTTTTCCAGAATATCGGCAATCTGATATACTCTGGAGTTGGTAACAAAAACTCCCCTTATATCTTTTTTATTTTGATTTGTACCTAAATGGCGATAAAGCAAATTTTCAATCTCTTCTTTGTGCTGGGCATTCACATGGATAGTGAGAATATTTTTTTGACCCGCTTCCTGATCATAGCTGAAATACTCTATAAATCCTCTTTCTCTGCTGATAATGTGACTGTTGCCGCCTCTTTCTGAAATAAGATTAAAAATAAAAATCTGTCCACCATCAGCAACGCAATAATCCAGTAAACGGGCTGCAACCTTTCCACTCTGTTTTGAATCCTGCCCTACAAATGCAAGGTATTCGCCATTTTCCCATTGCGTATTTATAAAAACATAAGGTATTCCTGATTCACTGAGTTTCTTAAGTGACTCATTAAGACCATCGGTAAAAACAGGAGTAAGCACAACCCCATCGGGTTTGCTTTCTGTTAAAGCATTCAATTGTTGAAAAAAACCGTCTTTATCATAATAAGAGAACCTGAATTCTTCAAGTGAAACTCCAAAGGCTTTTATCTCGTTCCAGGCTGCGTTTAACCCCTCGGCAGGTTTATTCCAGAAAAGATTGGAACCTTCAGGCAAAAGTGCCGCAAAGCGAACAGTTTTTCTGGATGCCAGGCTGCTGGCTACAATATCCGGCTCATATTTCAATTCTTTAATGACCTCCAGAACTTTTTCGCGGGTTTTTTTTGATACCTCCCCCCTGTTGTGGATAACCCTGTCAACCGTGCCGGCTGAGACTCCTGCGCGTTCGGCTATATCCGAAATGGTTACTTTGGTCATCTTTTTTTCGTTTTTTTGAAAATTTCTGTACAAAGAAACAAAAAATTTTTTAATTTCGTGTGCGCACACGGATTTTTTTCAAATATTTTTTTCACATCAAATCCATTAAAAATTATGCAGTTAGGGAAATACTCATTCGGAACCGGTGACCGGTTTTCAATGCAGGGTGAAGCACAGTTAAAAGGAATCATGAAAGCCCTGGAACATAGAAAAGAAATTCATCCGGTTTGGAATAAATCCAACCGCGAGCACATGACCATCCATTCAGAGCCACTACAGACCCGGCAGGCAGCCGATGCAGCAGTAAAAACTATGGGCTGGAACAAACCCTACTTTGTTGATGCTGATCATATTAATATGAGTAGTGTGGAAAAATTTGTTGACCACTGCGACTTCTTCACCATGGACGTGGCCGATTATATTGGCAAACAAGCAACCCAGGAAGAGATAGAACAATTTGTAAAAAACAATGAAAAGTATACCGGGCAGTTCAATATCCCGGGTGTTGACGAACAATTCAATATTACAAGGGAATTGCTTTACCAGATTGCCGGAAAATTTCTTTATGCTATCAAGCAGGCAGGAATCATATACCGGCATATAGAACAGAAGAAAGGTACCGGCAATTTTGTTACTGAGGTGAGTATGGACGAAGTTGCTGATGCACAAAGTCCAATCGAGATGTTTTTTATCCTCTCCATGTTAGCTTCCGAAGGTATTCCGGCACAAACCATTGCTCCAAAATTTACCGGACGTTTTAATAAAGGTGTGGATTATGTGGGTGATGTAACGCTTTTCAGAAAAGAATTCGAACAGGATTTGTTGGTAATAGACCTTGCCATTGCAGAGTTTGGTCTGCCCAAAAACCTGAAGTTAAGTGTACACAGCGGAAGTGATAAGTTTAGTATCTATCCCATTATGAGAGAACTCATTAAGAAGTACAACAAGGGTATACATGTTAAAACTGCCGGAACTACCTGGCTTGAAGAGGCTATAGGTCTGGCGCTGGCGGGTGGAGATGCATTGCAACTCATAAAGGATATATACAAAGGCGGACTCGAAAGGTACGATGAGTTGGCAGGACCTTATGCTACTGTTATCGACATTGATACATCCAAATTGCCCGCCCCGTCAGAAGTTGACAATTGGGATGGAGAAACCCTGGCCAATAC
>SKSE01000082.1 GCA_007118135.1 Bacteroidales bacterium
AAATATCACCCGATGAGTTCGGTGCCTTTATCGGAAAAAGTATCCGGTTAGATCCTGTCCTTCTCAAAAAAGACCTGATCATAAAGGATATGCTCGAGTTCTACATGGGCAAAAACACCCCCGACCGCCAGAATTTTATCATTGATAATTTGAGGGTGGAACTGGATGCGGTGGAAATCTGATGTTTGAAAATAAAAAAAAACAACCCGGCAAACTATTCTGTCGGGTTGTTTTTTTTGATAATTATTAAATTATCCTGAACTTATCCCAATCCTCAGCAACTCTGAATTTATTCCTGAAATCATCAAGCTGACAGCGGGGCATAGGAATGGTTTCGATCTTTTCTTCGTTGGGCATAATGTTGGAAAAGTTCTCACCCAGAGGGCTGATAAGTGCAGAATCACCTGAGTGCTCAACACCCTTTCCGTCGGTCCCGATACGGTTAACGCCAATTACATAAGCCTGGTTTTCAATGGCACGTGCCATGAGCAGTACTCTCCAGGGGTGACTTCGCGGCGCAGGCCAGTTGGCAATATTGATGATGCAATCATAATCGAATCCCTTTTCTGCACTGTAATTGTTTTTACTCCAAACGGGGAAACGCAGGTCGTAACATATGAGCAGGAGGAACTTCCAGCCCTTGTATTCAACGATCACTTTTTCCTTGCCGGGTGTGAAGTTTTTGGTTTCTCCGGCAAAGGTGAAAAGGTGCTTTTTATCGTATTGAAAATGTTTGCCATCGGGTTGCATCCAGATAAGGCGGTTATAATATCTGCCATTTTCTTGGGTGGCAATACTACCGGTAATTACCATATTTTTTTCAGCGGCCAGCTTTTTCATCCACTGAAAAGTGTCTCCTTTGTGAGGTTCGGCGCAACCGGCCGGCTCCATCGTGAAACCGGTTGTGAAAACTTCTGGCAATACGATGATCTCCGTTGGTTCGGTTATCTGGCGTATCTTTTCTTCAAACATTTTCCTGTTGGCAGAAGGGTCTTCCCAGTGAATGGGCGACTGAACAAGGGTAACTTTTATATTTGACATAATATTTTTGCGGCTTTTTCAAGGGTTTCATTGCTTTTGGCAAAGCAGAATCTCAGGGTTTGATTATTAACAGGTTTCTGATAAAAGTAAGAATTGGGGACTGATGCCACTCCATGTTCTTTGGTGAGGTGTGTGGCAAAGTCCATCTCCTTTTCATCGCTTATTTTGCTATAGTCAAGTACCTGGAAGTAGGTGCCATTGGCTGGTATTATCCTGAACCTGGAGTCTTTGATCAACGTAAGAAAATAATCGCGTTTTTCCTGGTAAAAGCTCCCCAGGTTGTTATAGTTGTCTTTGTTTTGCAGGTATTCTGCAATGGCATATTGGACAGGAGTATTCACACAAAATACCACAAACTGGTGTGTTTTGCGAAATTCCTTCATCAGGTTGGCAGGAGCTATACAATAACCACTTTTCCAGCCTGTGGCATGGAATGTTTTCCCGAATGAACACATAACCATGCTTCTCTGGGCTAAACCGGGGTAACGGCAAACACTCTGATGATCACGCCCGTCGAAAATGATGTGTTCGTAAACCTCATCGCTGAGGATAATAATTCCGGTATTCCTTGTAAGTTTTTCCAATTGAATCATATCAGCTGCACTGAGTATACTTCCTGTAGGATTATGCGGGCTGTTAATGATTATCATTTTTGTACGGCTATTAAGGAGCCTTTTTATCTCACCCCAGTCAATATGATAGTCAGGAAGTTTTAATGGGATACACACCGGAATACCACCTGCGAGTTTAATTGCAGGCACATAACTGTCGTAAGCCGGCTCAAAAACTATTATTTCATCATCCTCCCGGATGAGTGCAGTTATTGCTGTAAATATGGCCTGCGTGGCTCCGGCAGTAATAGTAATTTCCGTTTCGGGGTCGTATTTTGCACTGTACAAGAACTCTGTTTTTTCAGCAATGGCTTCCCGCAGTTCCATTACACCAGGCATGGGAGCATACTGATTATTACCTGCCCGCATATATTTATTTACCAGTTTTATCAATTCTTTGGAAACCGGGAAATCGGGAAACCCCTGCGAAAGATTGATGGCATTATATTCTTTGGCCATTTGCGACATGATGGCGAAAACCGATGTTCCCGTCTGGGGTAGTTTGGATATTACCTGGTCAGGATATGGATCCATAATTATTGCTTTAGTATATTATGATTAGCCGATTGTAATGAATTTTATTTTTCTGAAAGCTATTTTCCGCTAATTTTGTAACTTTAAATTTTAGCTGTTTTCCTTGGTTATACGGGCAAATTTAGCATAAATATTTAAGCTGCTATTGTTATATCGAGTAATATTGATTGAAAGTGATAAAGTACTGCGAAGAATTTTATTAACACAAGCAATTATCATTTTATATTTATAGTTTAACGAAAAAAAGGAAAAAATGAAGACTATTGACGGATTTAATTTTAAAGACAAGAAAGCAATTATCAGGGTAGATTTTAATGTACCGCTTAACAAAGACTTTGAGATCACCGACGACACACGTATGCGCGCTGCAGTTCCTACCATAAAAAAGATACTGGAAGACGGAGGTTCTGTTATCCTCATGTCGCATCTCGGAAGGCCGAAGGAGGGTCCGGAAGATAAATTCTCACTTCGACATCTTACAGGACATCTGCAAAAACTGGTTGGAGCACCAGTAAAATTTGCCGATGACTGCATGGGTGAATCGGCCGAAAGACTTTCTGCAGAATTGAAACCGGGTGAAGTATTGCTTCTTGAGAATCTCAGGTTCTACAAGCAGGAAACTAAAGGGGATGAGGAATTTTCAAAAAAACTCGCATCTTATGCTGATGCTTATGTGAATGATGCTTTTGGTACAGCCCACCGTGCGCATGCTTCAACTACAATTGTGGCCAGATTTGCCAAAGAAAAAATGTTTGGGTACATCATGGAGCGAGAGCTGGCAAGCATCGATAAGGTGCTAAATGATACCAAAAAACCATACACTGCTATTATTGGTGGAGCAAAAGTTTCTTCGAAAATTGATATTCTGAATAATCTGTTGGATAAGGCTGATGATATAATCATTGGCGGAGGCATGATGTTTACTTTCATAAAAGCGCAAGGCGGCAAAATAGGTAATAGTCTTGTTGAGGATGATTATATGCAAACAGCCAGAGATATTATAAAAAGAGCCGGAGAAAAAGGTGTGAAACTTCATATTCCTGATGATGCTGTGGTAGCCGATAAATTTGATAATGATGCAAACCACAAAACCGTTAAGGC
>SKSE01000174.1 GCA_007118135.1 Bacteroidales bacterium
AGGCATCTATTTTAAAGTACACTTTACTGAGATCTTTTTCATCTTCGGCAGCTGAACTTGCTGATGTACGAAGAGCATCACCGTAATCGTAATAAAGTATTCCGGGCCCTACAGTGTCAAGATCAATTACGGCAACTGCTTTTTTACATCTGAAAAGCAAATTGTTGATCTTGGTATCGTTGTGAACTACCCGAAGCGGAATTTTACCTGCATCAACCAGTGCTTCAATTTTACTGACAGAAGGCTCCCTGTCTTTGTAAAATTTAATGATATCATTTATGGACTCAAGGCGCCCTGCCTTATCGGCATCGATAGCTTCATTAAGCTGACAGATTCTGAACGAAAGCCTGTGAAAATCTTCAATAGACTCTGTAAAGGTATTGGCATCAAGCTTGTCGCAGACTTTGGCAAACCAGCCAAAAGCGTTACCGGCTTCAAAGGCCTGCCAATCGGATTTAACCACATCAATGGTATAGGAGTCTTCAATAAAAGATGTCATACGCCAAACACCACCTTCATGATCAGTATAGAGCTTTTTTCCGTCAGTTGTGGGAATAATTTCAGCAATTGTAAATGGATGCTGACTTTTGAATATTTCATCCTGAAGCCGGGCGTGAGTATCGCAAATACCTTGTGGATCTTTGAAAACATCGGTATTTATCCGCTGCAGAATATAGCTTTTCTTTTCATTCCTGAGGTCGATTTTATAGGTATTATTGATATGACCATTTCCGAAAGGCTTAACTCCTGCAACCGTAGAGTAAGGAAAAAAATATTTGATAATATTGTGTAACATATATTGAATATTATGCTAAATAGATTTTAGCTTGCGCCAAAATTTGAACAGAAGAAGAGATGAAACTGTCCCCAACCCAATGAAGATTAAGGTTTGCAAGGTGTTTCCGTATAATATATTTCCGATTGAAAATAGAATACTGTATATGCTGATACATCCAAGGATCATGCAAATTATTCCGGTTGGAACATCCCAGCGTAAATCGGGTTCCTTTACCAGTTCAATGTTTTCGGTACGGGCCTTCTTTACTACATTTTCCCATCCGGGGCCACCTGGCCTGATTTTTACATAAAAATTGCGAAGCGTTTCATCACTTACTGGTTTTGTAAGAAATGTTACTGTTATCCATGATATGGTAGTTAGTAAGATTACCCCTGTAAACTTTATGATATTCCAGTAGGTAAGAGATGTTGTTATTCCGAATACTTCAATCCTGCCAGGTTCAATATGGATAAGGGCAAAGTTTTCAGTTAAAATAAATAACAATGAAAATATACCTGCTGCAAACATGGCCGATATTTCAGAATAGGCATTAATCCGCCACCAGAACCATCTCAGAATATAAATTAATCCTGTTCCGGCACCAATCATTAACAAATACTGGAAGGCTTGTAAAGCATTTTGTAAAACAAGTGCAAGTAAAACAGAAAAGAACATTAGTGTAACAGTGCTGAACCTTCCAAATCTTACTTTTTGCTTTTCTGTAGCTTTGGGATTGTAAAATCTGCCATAAAAATCATTTACAAGATAAGATGAACCCCAATTAAGCTGCGATGCTGTGGTTGACATGTATGCAGCAATTAGCGAAGCAACAACCAGACCTAATAATCCGGCAGGAAGAAATTCTCTTAACATTGCAGGGTATGCAAAGTCATTTTGAATATATTGAGTAGAAACATCAGGAAACCTGTCAACCATTGATTGGATGTCGGGAAATACGATTAATGATGCCAACCCAACAACAATCCATGGCCAGGGTCTTAGTGCATAATGGAAAAAATTGAAAAGGAGTGTAGCTCCAATGGCATGATCTTCACTTTTAGCAGAAAGCATGCGTTGTGCAACATAACCACCTCCTCCCGGTTCGGCTCCCGGGTACCAGGCTGCCCACCATTGAATGGCTATGGGAATCAAAAATATACTTAAAAACAAATCGGGTTCAGATATACTTGGCAAAAGGCTTAATTTATCTGCTACGTTCGGATGTGTAAACAGATTAGAAAGACCTCCGATTTCTGGTGAGCGTGTAACCAAAACGGCAGCAATTATTGCTCCAAACATAGCAAAACTGAATTGGAACAAGTCTGTCCATAAAATAGATTTTAAACCGCCTAACCCACTGTAAAAAACAACGATAACTGCTGCAATAATTAATGCAGGTGCAGGTTGCAGACCAAGCATTACACCTGCTATCTTAATGAAGGCCAATGAAACACTGGCAATAACCATTACATTGAAAAAGAATCCCAGATAAATAGCCCGGAATCCTCTTAAAAATGCAGCCATTTTTCCACTATACCTCAATTCGTAAAACTCAAGGTCTGTCATTACCTTGGAACGATTCCACAACTTGGCATAAACAAATACAGTGAGCATACCTGTGAGCAGAAATGCCCACCATAACCAGTTACTGGCTACCCCTCCTGTTCTTACCATATCGGTAACCAGGTTAGGTGTGTCGGCCGAGAAAGTTGTGGCTACCATAGAAACTCCAAGCAACCACCATGGCATATTACGCCCTGAGAGAAAAAAGTTGGTGGTATCCTTACCCGCTTGCCGCGAGGCAATATATCCTATTGAAAGCAGAATGATGAAAAAAATGGCAAGGATGGTCCAGTCAATCGCTTGTAAAACCATAAGGAAAAATTTTTGTAAAATTAATAAAAATATTTTTTAACTATGGTGAAAAATTAAAATAATTTTATAAAGATGGTATTTGTAAGTAATAAATATTTAAAAAATATTGATGATCTGTCGGTTAATGATAAAACCGGGTTTAATTATTTTTATATAACCTTAGATTTAACAAATGTCTGTTATTGTCTTAGATCATTAATAACCGGCACTATTGCATTTGCTTTTTTGAATTATAATATTTCAGGAATCATCAACTGCATTAGTTTTCAAAGTAAGATTTCCATAATCCTTAATAAAGGTATTCCCCATCACTATGGGCAGAGTTCCCATCAGTCCGGCTTTTTCTTTGAGTTCCGATTGTACAATACGGGTGTCCTGCTTAAGCCTTAGCATGGTGTATTTACTAAGTTTTTGTTTGATGGGATCGGTAATAAGACTTCCTGCTTCTGCCATTTCACCGCCAATGATTATAGCTTCGGGATTTAAAAGGTGTATAAGTATAGAGATACCCCTGGCAAGATACTCTCCGGCTTCTTCAATGAGCTCAATAGCAAACAGGTCTCCCTGGTTGGCGGCGTCAATGATGGTTTTCAGTGTAATTTTATCGGTCTTCTTATCTA
>SKSE01000092.1 GCA_007118135.1 Bacteroidales bacterium
GGTACTGATAATTGGCATTGGTCTGCACGTAGCCACCAATGTATATAACGACATTTATGATACCATCCAGGGTACCGACAAGGTGAATGTACACCGCAACGAAGCCAGTGGAGGTTCAGGTGTTTTACTTGATAATCCTGAACTCTTTGGCAAAATGTATTTCCTGGCACGTGCCGGGCTGGTGATGGCACTGGTTGGAACTATTGCACTTACACCTCTAATCAGCCGTGATCTGTGGCCGCATCTCTGGGCGCTGTATCTGCTCTCTGCATTTTTCAGTAAATATTACACAGCTCCTCCTTTTAAACTGGCTTACCGGGGACTGGGTGAATTTTCCGTTTGGTTTGCCTTCGGTCCTATGGCTATCCTTATTGCCGCTGTGGGTCAGGGTATTGGTTTTCATCCCATGGTATTGCTGCTTATGCCTGCCACAGGGCTAAGCACATCATCCATTTTGCTGGCAGGTCAGTTAATCGACCTTGACGCCGATCGCGATGGTGGCAAACATGGAGTAGCCTCACGAATGGGTACCCGGTTTACATCAGTTCTGTACCTGCTGGTGCAACTGGCTATAGTTACCAATGTTATATTGCTTTTTGTCTTTTACCCGGGCAGCACATGGCCCTTGCTGCTTGCACTTATTCCCTATGTATTCATTTTCCCTAAAGCGGCAGGTATCATTCTCAAGCATCATAATAATGCTGACAAAATCAAAGAAGGAGCGAAATTCACTGTCCTTACCCATGTAGCATTTTCTTTTCTGCTGATTGTGGGATTTGTGATTTATTTGATTTAGATCAACTTTATTGTTTTATACCTTTGCTTTGGTTAAAATAATTAAACAATTTGATTAGATGACGATAGAACGTAAGCCCTCCTGGTTGAAAATCAAGCTTTCGGGAGGAGAGAATTACCGAAATGTAAAAAAAGTTGTTAGTGATAATCAGCTTCATACCATTTGCCAAAGCGGGAATTGTCCCAACATGGGTGAATGTTGGGGTTTGGGTACAGCTACTTTTATGATTCTTGGGGAAATATGTACCCGATCATGCAAATTCTGCGCTACGCAAACCGGTAAGCCTTTACCCGTTAACCCAAAGGAGCCTGAGAAAGTTGCCCGTTCAGTGAAACTAATGAAACTAAATCATTGTGTTGTTACTTCAGTTGACAGAGATGATCTTGCCGATGGTGGCGCAGAAATGTGGGCAAAAACCATTATTGCCATCAAGGAACAAAATCCTGAAACAACAATAGAGGTTTTGCTCCCGGATTTTAAAGGGAAAAAAGAAGACTTAGACAAAGTACTCGAAACCAATCCCCAAATAGCCGCCCATAACCTTGAAACCGTTGAAAGACTAACACCAAAGGTTAGAAGTGCAGCAAAATATGACCGTAGCTTAAAGGTAATTGAGTGGATTAGTCTATCCGGAATAAAAACCAAATCCGGCATTATGGTCGGGCTTGGAGAAACCTTTGATGAAGTAATTGAAACCATGCAGGATTTGCGCAATGCCGGATGTCAGATAATGACTATTGGGCAATATCTGCAGCCAAGTCATACGCACCTGCCGGTTGCTGAGTATATTCATCCCGTTGTTTTTGCGAAATATAAGGAAGAAGGAATAAAAATGGGGTTTACACTTGTTGAAAGCAATCCATTGGTTCGTTCATCTTACCATGCCGAAAGTGATTTTAAGAAAATAATAGATTCATAGTTTTATTCATGAAACATTTCCTGATGAATATTAGTATCAGGAGCATAAACCTGGTTTTTGATGACAGAAAAAATTCAAAACAAGAAAACACATTTTATTGATTTAGGATTAATTCAATACAAAGAAGCATGGGATTATCAGGAAAAGCTTTTTGATGAAATTGTCAGGCTCAAAAGAGAAATTTCTAACGGTCAAACGGATATTAAAACTACGAATAACTACCTGATTTTCTGCGAGCATAAACATGTTTATACCTTAGGGAAAAGTGGTTCATCTGACAACTTACTTATCAATCATATCCAACTTCAGGCAAACGATGCCGAATTTTTCCACATTGACCGCGGGGGTGACATTACTTACCACGGACCCGGACAGATTGTGGGTTACCCTATTCTTAACCTGGATTATTTTGTTTCCGGTTTAAGAGATTACATTCACAAACTCGAAGAGTCCATTATTTTATTACTTAAAGACTTTGGTATAAAATCAGAAAGGCTGGAAGGTGCAACCGGAGTCTGGCTTGAAACAGGAACTGCCCGGGCTCGAAAAATTTGTGCCATAGGAGTGCGCACCAGCCGGTGGGTAAGTATGCATGGTTTCGCATTTAATGTAAACACAAATCTTGAATATTTTGACCATATTAATCCCTGTGGTTTTAAGGACAAATCAGTTACCTCTTTAAAAAAGGAATTGGGACATGAGCAGAATATCGAATCAATTAAAGAAAAGCTTAAGGAAAAAATTGCTGTTGTGTTTGATATGGAACTCATTTAATCTCTTATAAAAAACTTAATAATAAAAGTACCAGGCCATTATTCATTTATTCAAATATGGCCGGTTTTTTTGTTAAATACCTGTTCCTTTCTTCTTTGCTCCGGACTATCAGTCTATAAGAAGTACATCAGCAAGAGAAGGAATCCAAAAGCAGTTAAAGAACCGCCCAGATTAACCAGGTCGTTGGGTGTAAGGGATTCGGAGTTTTGGTTTTGGCTGAAAAATGGCATTTTGAGAAGGTTGTTTTCCACAAAAGCTCCAAGAAGAGTATCGGCAAAGCACGCAAGAAAAGCCGCAGCAGAAAGCACTGCAATCATAATCAGGTTTGGATTTCCAAAAAACAACAACCATGAAACCAACGAAATAAAAACTGCTCCTGCCAGTGCTGCCAGTGTACCCGCAAGTGAAACCCCGCCTGTAACTCCCGAATCATACATGCGGAAGTCAGACAAAGAAAGGCTGCGCTTATGAAACAATGGTCCCGTTTCACTGGCCCATGTATCAGCCGTAACCGCAGCAACAAACACAATGAAAAAATAAACAAAAAGCTCATTCTGAGTAACAAGAAAAAGGGCTGAGCTTATGACAGCCCAAAGAATATTGGCTGTTACCTGCCATGCATTGCGCCCGTTGGATTCTCTTTTCTTTTTCTTAATTCCCGAATGGATTTTTGTCAATGCCACCGAGGTAATAAAAAACAATACTACCGGCACAAACCACTTCCAGCCCATCAAACCCAGTAAATAAACTCCCAGTAACCATGCAGCAAAGCTTGCATAC
>SKSE01000222.1 GCA_007118135.1 Bacteroidales bacterium
ATGCAGACGCTGTCATCAAGGGGAAGAGCTCAACTGATGAACCCTGAACAGCGGAGCCATCCATGCGGCATGGTTTCCTGCCATGAATGCGGGCAGCGGAAGTTTTGATTCCTGAATATTTGGGAGGCAGAAGTGACAGACGCAGCAAACTCCACGGACCTTTACCTTTTCCTGCCGGATAATTCTGCAGGCCCCGACTCAGTCAAAATCCGCGAAGAAGCCAAGCAAAAGGCCCAGTCCATAACACCTCCTCCCCTGGAATCCATGTCTCTTCAAGAAGTCCAGCAGATGTTTCACGAAATGCAGGTGAAGCAGCTTGAAGCCGAATTGCAGAGCGAGTACTGGCGAAACCGCTTTGAGCAATGCTTTGATCAAGTCGAAGTTTTGACCACCGTCACCGAAAACATGCTGGACATGGTCGCCCTGTCGGACCTGGAAGGCAACTTTATATTTGCCGGAAAATCCCACGAGGCATTGGGGTATCACCCCTCTTTCCTGATCGGGAAAAACGTCATGGATTTTGTACATCCTGACGACCTTTCCCACGTTCTTGAACAGTTCGCCGTTTTTATTGAATCCGGCGACACCCAAACGGTCGAGTATCGTTACAGGTGCAGGAACGGATCTTACCTGTGGCTTGAAACAGCAGGAAGGATTTTGAAGGACAAAAATGGCGATCCGAAGGGAATCGTTTTCAGTTCAAGAGACATCACTGCGCACAAAAAGGCGGAAGAGGCCCTGCGGAAAAGTGAGGCGCGATACCGAGAACTGGTTGAAAACACGAACAGCATCATTCTTAGGATGGATCTGGAAGGCCGGGTTTCTTTTTTAAATGATTATGCCAAATCCTTTTTCGGATATGAAGATCGGGAAATAATCGGCAGAAATGTCGTTGGCACAATCGTCCCTGAAACAGATTCTTCCGGAAAAGATCTGCGAACCATGATCGCCGATATAGGAAAACACCCGGAGCGTTACGCCTTGAATGAAAACGAGAATATTAAAAAAGATGGTACGAGGCTCTGGGTCTGTTGGTCCAATAAGGGGGTTCTGGATGAACATGGGAAGGTATTCGAAATTCTCTGCGTCGGAAATGATGCAACCGCCCGCAAGGAAGCCGAGAAAATGCTGCAAATAAGCGAAAAACGAGTCCGGGCGAAACTGGATGCCGTTATTCGTCCTGAAGGAGATATCGATCACCTTGATCTTGTCGATATCATTGATACGGAAAAAACTAAGGAATTAATGGATGATTTCCACTATTTGACCAATATAGGCGGCGCTATAGTGGATCTCGAAGGAAACGTGGTGGCTTCAACTGAATTTCGCGAAATATGCGCCCGGTTTCACAGGATGCATCCTGATACGTTGGAAAACTGCATTGAAAGCGATACCAAACTTACTGAGGGTATAGAGGCAGGTCAATTCAGTGCGTATCGATGCAAAAACAACATGTGGGACATTGCCACGCCGCTTTTTCTGGGGGATAAACACTTTGGCAATATTTTCATCGGGCAGTTTTTCTATGAAGACGAAGACATAGATTATGATGCATTCAGTGCCCAAGCGCGTAAATTCGGCTTTGATGAACAAACATACATGGATGCGCTTGACCGCGTACCCCGCTTCAGCCGCAAGTCAGTTCAAAGGGCCATGGATTATTATTCCCGGCTTGCTCAAATGCTTTCCACACTGGGTTACGGCAACCTGAAACTTGCCCGTGCGTTTGAAGAACACAAGCAGAATGAAAAAAAGCGGGAACAACTCCAGGAGCAGCTTAACCAGGCCCAGAAGATGGAATCTGTGGGAAGGCTGGCAGGCGGGATAGCGCACGACTTCAACAATAAGATTGCCATCATCAACGGCTATGCGGAAATGGCCATCAATATGATTGCCCCATCAAGCCCTCTCAGGGAAACGATTGAAGCAATCCACACCGCAGGAAACCAATCCGCCGATATTGTCCGGCAACTGCTGGCCTTTGCCAGGAAGCAGACCATCAAACCGATGGAATTGGACTTGAATGACAGCCTTTCCGGCATGGTGAAAATGCTTCAGCGCCTGATTGGCGAGAACATAAGTCTTACATGGAGCCCTGGAAACAATTTGTGGCCTGTGAAAATCGATCCTTCCCAGCTCGACCAGATCATGGTGAATCTTGCGGCAAACGCGCGTGACGCCATCTCGGATGTTGGAAAGCTGAATATAGAAACAAAGAATGTGGTCCTGGACGAGGAATACTGCAGAACCCATCCGGAGTGCATGCCAGGGCAATATGTCATGCTTGCGGTGAGTGACAACGGCTGCGGCATGGAAAAAGATGTTCAAGATCATCTGTTTGAGCCGTTTTTTACAACCAAGGAAATTGGCAGGGGAACGGGCCTGGGTCTTTCCACGGTTTACGGCATTGCCAGGCAGAACAAAGGCTTTATAAACGTCTACAGCGAACCAGGGAAGGGAACGACATTCACAATCTACCTGCCGCGCCACGATATTCAGGAAGCCCCAACAGGGAACATTGGAGGGGGCAGGGAGCAATTGTCCACCAGCTCCGGGTGCATCCTGCTGGTCGAGGACGAAGCGGCAATTCTGCAAATGGCAAAGATCATGCTCGAGAAGCTGGGGTACACCGTGCTGACCGCTGCAAGGCCTGAACTTGCGATAAAAGTTGCCGAAGAATATGATGGTAAAATTGATCTTCTAATGACCGACGTGATCATGCCGGAGATGAACGGAAAAGATCTGGCTTTGCGGCTGCTGGCCGGTAACCCCCATCTCAAAATCCTGTTCATGTCCGGCTATACGGCTGATGTGATCGCTCATCACGGGATACTCGAGGAAGGTGTAAAATTCATCCAGAAGCCATTCTTGATGAAAGACATGGCGGCCAAGGTACGCGAGGCCATTGACCAGAAGTGAAATCCTGGCAAACGGGGCCAAAAGCATATTCCCTGCGTCAGTCCGCCTTCCCGATTTTTCTTTTACCCTGAACCATGAGTTCAGTCGGAGATGCATCCCATCAGACGTCACTTCAACATCTTTGACCGAAAAGGTGAGCAGGTTTGGCCATGATAAAAAAAGTTGCTGGATGAACCGCTGCTGCCGCCACATTTTGGACTTTGCAGCGGTTCGCCTTTGTGAGACTTTGTGTGAGAAATCTGCAAAAACATGGAAAATCTGCCAAAATAGAGAAAACAACAACTCATGTAATTTCAGCAATTTGGCTTCAGATGAGGAGTTCGTGAAGC
>SKSE01000196.1 GCA_007118135.1 Bacteroidales bacterium
AACCAGTAAAGTTGAGGTGATAAATAATCCACTGAGCCATCGTTAAGCCAGGCAAGCGGATCACAATAAATTACATTGTAATTATCTCTACCCGAAATACCTTGGGGTAAGGTTGTTCTCCAATGATCCGCTGCAGATGCCTGTGTAGAGTAAATTCCTGCCGGGCTAATTCCAAAAACTATTTGAGGATTTATGGCTTTAATGGCTTCATTAACTTCGCGAATCATATGATTTACTGAGGCCCTTCGGAAATTTCCACGTGTAAGCTCGGGGTACCATTGTTGCACAAACTCAAGACTGGCATACTTATCAAACGTTTTTTGATCAGTTCTCAGGGTCATCCCCGGCGGATAAAAATAATCATCAAATACAACTCCGTCGATATTGTAATGGGTAACCAGGTCCGTTATAATATTTTTGATAAGCTGGGTCGTACCGGGATTTCCAGGATCGAAATATGTTCTGTTGTTTAGGGTAAAAATCAGTTCAGGATGAGTTTTGGAATAATCTCCGGGAAGCCCAGAATATTGTCCGGCAGTCATTTCGAATCGATATGGATTTAGCCAGGCATGTACTTTTATGTCCCGTTTATGAGCTTCTTTGATAACCAGCGCCAGTGGATCATAAGTCGGTTGCTGCCCACGTGTACCTGTTATCCATTGCGACCAGGGATCATAGGCTGAACGATAAAGGGCATCTGCGGATGGCCTTACCTGGAAAAAAACCGCATTGATATTGTTTTCCTGCAGAATGTTCAGGATATTCTGTAAGCTTTCCTTTTGGACTGATGGTGGTAAAGTATTGTCTGGCCAATCAATATTAAAGGCACTGGTAAGCCATACTGCCCTGAGCTCATGGCCGGGTTCTTTCGTATATGATAGAATAGAGGTAAGTAGAGTGATTAAAGCAACGAGCAACAGTCGGTTCATCATTTAACATTTTTATTTTTGACTTTTCTGAGCTTCCAAAGCTTTTTTAACTGAACCATGAATAAGGAGTAAATTCCTGGCAGGTTCTTCATCTATTCCCAGTTCTTCCATGAGCATGCGGGTACCACGAGCCAACAGCTTTTTATTGGTAAGCTGCATATTAATCATTCTGTTTCCCTTTACTTTGCCCAATTTTATCATAATTGTGGTAGTTATCATATTGAGCACCATTTTCTGGGCAGTGCCTGCCTTGAGCCTGGTGCTCCCTGTAACAAATTCGGGCCCCACAACCACTTCTATGGGAAATTCAGCTGCCTCTGCCACTCTCGTACCCGGGTTACATGTTATACAACCGGTAAGAATACCATTTTTACGGGCTTTTTGAAGACCTCCAACCACATATGGAGTCGAACCGGAGGCTGCAATACCGATTACAGTATCCAGTGGATTTATTTTTCTTTTCTGTAATTCAATCCAGGCCTTTTCAATATCATCTTCTGCAGCTTCAACAGATTTGCGTAATGCTTTTTCGCCTCCTGCAATCAAACCAATTACAAGGTTATCGGGTACACCAAATGTTGGAGGCAACTCTGATGCGTCAAGTACTCCCAAACGACCACTGGTACCGGCACCCAGATAAAATATACGCCCACCTTTATACATGCGGTCAATAATCAGTTCTATTAATTTTTCAATTTGAGGTAATGCTTTCTGCACAGCAAGATGAACCTTCGCATCCTCCTTATTAATGGATGCAATCAGTTTACCCACACTCATTTTCTCCAGGTTTTCAAACTCAGATGGAGACTCTGTTATGCTTAGAGTAAATTTCTCGTTTTGGAGCTCATCCATAAATTTGAAAACATAAAAAAGTTTGAATAACTATTGCTTAAATTACCGGGAAATTTGTGGTATCATCAATGCCCTGCTAATTTTTTATAGTAATGCATTTTGCATCTTTCAAAATATGCAAGAACACAGGATTTATTCTCTTAACTTTAAAAAACAAACAAGTTTAGGGTATGCAAGATTTCCCACAATCCAAATTTAAAGGAAAATAACAATATCAATGATGATTCTTTAAAACTTGAATCTTTTTGTTAATAAAAAAGTGTTTCTACATTTGAAATCTCAAACTGGTCGCTATAATTAAAATAATTAATGTATGTTTATGTCCTGAATTTTAGATGTTTTTTAATACTATATCATGCAATGAATTATTAGTTATAAAGTTTAATTTGAAACTAAACTCAAAAGCATAGCAAAGAGCAACACGAATTAAAAATGCTGTTTTTTATTACATAAATAAAACTGAACTTATGACAAAAAGTAAGATTACAATCTTTATGCCCCTTGGAGAGTTAAATGACTCCTATACCACGTTGATGGAACTGGAAAACCAGGAAATGGTCCATGAAATTTTTATTACAGGAAAAAATCTACCCGAGGGGTTAAACCTTCCCCAAAAGGCCTGCTATTCTGAAATTGAAAGTTTGCAATCAACATCCGGAATAAAGAAAATGTCTGAGCTTTCCCGAACCCCTTACACCCTGATTTACACGAAATCTCTGCCGCTGAAACTGGGTGCATTTGCACTGGAGAGGATACTGCAGGTGGCCGAAAATACAGGGGCGGGTATGGTATACTCAGACCATTATCAAATGAAGGAAGGCAAGCTGCAGCCTCTTCCTGTCATTGACTATCAAAAGGGAAGCCTGCGCGACGACTTTAACTTCGGGTCGCTGATGCTTTATAAAACGGATGCCCTGGTTAAAGCAGCACAGGATATGAACGAGGAGTATAAGTTTGCCGGTCTGTATGACCTACGGCTCAAGGTTTCGCAGCACAAAATGCTTTTTAGAATTCCCGAATTTCTGTATACCGAAATGGAAACCGATACCCGCAAATCGGGTGAAAAAATGTTTGATTATGTGGATCCCCGAAACCGTGCAGTTCAGATTGAAATGGAAAAAGCCTGCACGCAGCACCTGAAGGATATTGGCGGCTTGCTTAAGCCGGAGTTTCCCGAAGTGAAATTCACAGAGAAGGAATTCCCGGTTGAGGCTTCAGTTATCATTCCTGTGAGAAACCGCATAAAAACCATTGAAGATGCCATAAGGTCGGTATTCAGCCAGAGAACTGCATTTGACTTCAATCTTATTGTGGTGGATAACCATTCAACCGATGGCACCACAGAAAAACTGCAGCAACTGGCTAAAGAGGATAACCGGCTTATCCATGTAATTCCCGATCGAAACGACCTGGGCATCGGTGGTTGCTGGAACGAAGGGGTGTTTCATGAGA
>SKSE01000230.1 GCA_007118135.1 Bacteroidales bacterium
AATTCCCAGATGCTGGTTCGGTCAAAAACCCACATCATTTTTCCACCCTCGCGAAAGTATAATCCATGCTGAAATTCGCCGGGCAATTTTTCATCATGCATAAATTCTCCAGTGTGAATCTGCCAGGGTTCAGTTAGTTTGTAAGCTGCTACATTATCGGTGTACCTTCCCGTAATAAATACTATGGTACCGTCGGGTTTCCAGAAGGTGGCACGGGCATTTTCGGTTTCATTGGAAATGTCGAGATATTTGCCGGTATAAACAAAATCTTTCAGAAGAAAATCAGTTGATTGATGTAATCCCTCAGGATGCTGGATTTTTTGTGATTTGCAACCGGTAATTATTATTAGATTTACCAGTAACAAGAAGATAAGAGGCCTTGAAAAGCTAATTTTTTCCATTATTTTCGGAATTTTAATGCAACACAGATTTTCTTAGAAAAACTTCAGCAAAGATGCATCAATTAAAATAACCGGACGTTAAGCCAATGTTAAGAGTTTCTTTGTGAAAAGATTTCCTTGCAAACTTATTCTCTCAATTCATTCACCGCCACCCAGGCCATCAAACCTATACCGGTTTCAAGGGCTTTTTCATCAATGTTGAAAGTGGATGTGTGTACGTTGGAAGTAATGCCTTTTGCTTTGTTACCGGTTCCAAGGCGGTAGAAGCAGGCTGGGATTTTTTGTGAATAGAAGGCAAAATCTTCGGCGGTCATGGCAAGGTCAAGCTCCATGATGTTTTCTTCACCCAGATAATCTGCAGCATATTTCCGGAAGTTTTTGCTGAGGGTTTCATTATTGAACAGGAAGGGATATCCTTCTTTTATTTCCACATCGCAGTTTCCGCCCATGCTTACTGCTACTCCCATGGCTATCTCTCTGATCTTTTTATGGGCTTCCACACGCCAGTTTTCATCAAAGGTGCGAAAGGTACCGTCAAGGGTAACCTTGTCGGGAATGACATTCATGCGGCCATCTCCAATGACTCGTCCAAATGAGAGTACAGCAGGATTCCAGGGGGTGTTGTTTCGGCTTACAATCTGCTGAAGAGCCACCACGATATGCGAAGCTATCAAAACAGGATCGATGGTGAGATGGGGAGTGGCCGCATGTCCGCCTTTGCCTTTTACGGTCAGATAAACCTCGTCGGTGGATGCCATATACTTTCCGGTTCTGATGCCTACCTTTCCTGCTTCAATTTGCGGAGCTACATGCTGCCCGAAAATAGATTGCGGAGCCGGGTTTTGAAGAACACCCTCGCCGATCATCAGGCTGGCGCCGCCCGGGTAACTCTCTTCCGAAGGTTGAAAGATCAGCTTTACAGTTCCGCCCCAATGTTCACGTGTGTTCTGCAGAATTTTTGCTGTACCCAGCAGCGATGCCATGTGTGCATCGTGCCCGCAGGCATGCATGACACCCGGATTTATTGATTTGTAAAACAAATCATTGCTTTCTTCGATGGGTAACGCATCCATATCGGCCCGCAGTGCAACTACTTTATCTCCGCCCATTTTTCCATGAATAAGAGCCACAATGCCATTTTTCGCTATGCCCGACTGATAAGAAATGCCAAAGGAATCCAGCTTATTCATAATAAACTTTGCCGTCTGTTCCTCCTGCATGGACAGTTCAGGATGCTGATGTAAATGCCTGCGTATTTCCTGTATTTCAGCAAAATACTCCGATGCCAGCTGTTTTATTTTCTCTTTCAAATCCATTCCATTTCTAAATTTTACGAATTTTTCAGTACTTAACTTCTTACTTATTTCCTTACTTTCTTATTTTTCTAACTTTCCTACTTTCTTACTTTCACTCCAAAAGTAACGCATTAAAAAGCAACTTATAAGTAACCGCTGTCGATGACCTGAACTGCGGATTAAAGGATGACAATATGATCTGCCCTTTACCTTTCTGCACCCAAACCAGTGCTGCTTCCTTTTTTAACAGGTCTTCCTTCTCAGCATAACCGCTCATCAGGATGTTATCTTCAGCAAAGGTAGCAATCACCCTTCTGTCCATATCAAAATAGGGGATACTGGTGCGGAAAACCGGTGCCCCACGATGAAATACACCTATCTGTGATGGCATACCCCAGGTTAAAGGATGGTTTTGCCTAAGGTTGACGCGAAGCAATGAACCCGGAATATACAATCCTTGTGATGCCAGCTCCTTTTCAATATTATTGACCGGAAGTAAAAATTCTTCCTTGTCATTGCCTTCACCGATGGATATCACTCCCATAAACAGTTCAGTCGCCGGTCCCCAGGCCATGACCTTCCCACCATTATTGACGAACTGCATCAGGTTGTCAAATCCTTTTTTCTCCATCCCTTTGGAGTATTCGGGAGGATAACGTGACGGGAATGCCTGACCGGCCCATTCCATCTTTCCTGTCATATATACAGATTTGGGACGATCAGTAAATACGAGGATATCGAAATTGCGTTGCAGGTTTACGGTCTGCAGTTCATCCGGTCTGATAACAGTATAGGGAATACCATACTGATCAAAGATGAAACGCGTCCAGCCACCATCCATATCGTGGAACCAGGTTTCTACAACTCCCACACGCGGAGTCTTCATTCTTTCAGCTTTCACAGAAGGTTTTTCGTTTGTGTAAACCGGACTTACCATCAGTTCCTGTTCCACACGGCTATATCTTCTGTTTACAGGTATGAGAAAACTTCCTGCCGGAAACTCTTTCCCATCCAGCGAAAATGCTTCCCGGGTGCGTTCAACGTTAATCCCTTCTTTCAAAGCATGGAAGGCAGCCCTATAGCTTTCATTGTGCGCTGATGAGAAGATTGCCCAGTTGCGAACTTCGGTTGTCACATCTTTAATCGTAAAAGGAATTCTTATTTGCTCAATCTTTTCGTCCAGACCGGCAACCGGAGTGTTGATCTCCACAGCGTCCACACCACGATGCAGGGGCAACGACCATGATGTAATATCATAGGGACGGATAAGCTCACCATTAGGAGTATAATGCCTTGCCGGGAATTTCTGGGCTTCAAGCACTTCCTTTATGAAAGCACGGTAGGGCTGGGCAAGGGGGATCACCACGTCGCCGGCCCTGAAATTACGGCTGTTCCATTCAATATCTTCGGTGAGTTTGTATGACTTCACACCATGCATATCCAGCAGATTAACAATTCCGGCCATCTCACTCAAATCATGTTGCTTTTGGGGAAGAATATAAAAATAAGGTGGTTCTTCCCTACCT
>SKSE01000015.1 GCA_007118135.1 Bacteroidales bacterium
ATTCCACAATATTTTTGGCAAGAACAGGACCAAGTCCTGAAACATAAGTTAGCAGTTCCTTGCTGGCAGTATTTACTTCAACACCCACAGCATTTACGGCACTAACCACCACATCATCCAGGCTGTTTTTCAGCAGTTTCTGATCCACATCGTGCTGGTACTGGCCTACCCCGATGGATTTGGGATCGATCTTCACCAGTTCGGCCAGTGGATCGGCCAGTCGGCGACCGATACTTACCGAGCCCCGCACAGTAACATCATAGTCCGGAAATTCTTCCCTCGCAACAGCCGATGCAGAATACACCGAAGCGCCACTTTCATTGACCATAACGGCCATAATATCTTTGGAAAAACGAATGCTACGCACCAGGGATTCGGTTTCACGGCCACCGGTGCCATTACCGATGGCAATGGCTTCAATATCATAAGCATTGACCAGGCTCTGAATTTTGGCCGCTGCTTCTTTCCGCTTATTGTGGGGTGGATGGGGGTAAATATTTTCGTTATGAAGCAGTTTTCCCTGTTTATCGAGACATACTATCTTGCAGCCGGTGCGCAGACCCGGGTCGATGGCCAGGATGTTTTTCTGCCCCAATGGCGGAGCAAGCAGTAACTGACGGAGATTCTCTGCAAACACCCTGATGGCCTCTGCATCAGCCTTTAGCTTGAAAAGTTGTCGCATCTCGGTTTCCATGGATGGAGCCATCAGTCTTTTGTAGCTGTCTTTAACAGCCATCTGCACCTGTTCCGATGCCTGGTTGCGACCCTTTACAAACATCTCTTCAAGCATTTCAATTGCTTCTTCTTCATCGGGCTCAATATTTACTTTCAGGAAACCCTCATTTTCGCCACGAAACATGGCCAGTATACGATGCGACGGTGCTTTGGGTGCCGGTTCAGACCAGTCGAACCAGCTTTCGTATTTCTGGCCTTCCTCTTCTTTTCCTTTGGCAACCTTACAGGTCAGGATGCTCTTGCGTTCATTCAGCCTGCGTACCTGTTGCCTTGCACGGGCATCTTCATTTACCCACTCGGCAATTATATCGCAGGCACCGGCAAGGGCGGCATCCAAATCCGGTACATCTTTCTCATCATCAACAAAAGCAAGTGCCTTTTCTTCCACATCCATATTGTTTTGCGAAAAGATCATTTTTGCCAGTGGCTCCAATCCACGGGCAATGGCCATGGTGGCGCGTGTTTTTCTTTTGGGGCGGTAAGGCAGATACAAATCCTCCAGAACGGCCATAGTAGTAACATCCATGATTTGCTTTTCCAACCCGGGAGTGAGTTTCTCCTGCTCGCGGATGCTGTTCAGGATGGCTTCGCGCCTTTTATCGAGCTCTTCCAGTTGCTGCAGACGATCGCGAATTACTGCAATTTGTGTTTCATCGAGCGACCCGGTCATTTCCTTCCGGTACCGCGAAATAAAGGGAATAGTAGCTCCCTGAGCCAGAAGTTCGGCTGTCTTGTTTACCTGCCAGGCCTGCAGACCTGTTTCTGAAGTTAAAATATCTGTATACTTTTCCATAACCACATATTTGCAAAACGGGACGCAAACCTAAGGATTTTTTTCATTCAAAAAAAAATCTTAACCTGTCAATATCTTTAATCTCTCTCCTTAAGGTTTACCTTATCCGGTTTTTCGTCCCGATTTTATTTTTTAATCCGCTGATTCTTTTAACACCATCCTGTAAAATATTTTTCATCTAAACATACAACTTTTATTACATTTGACTTGTTTACACGGCATAAAAGCACAAAGGTGAGTAAAAAAGTACTTATTATCGGAAGTGGACTTGGCGGTCTTACCACAGCATTGCGCCTTGCCCGAAGGGGATACAAGGTTGAAATGGTTGAGAAAGCGGGGCAGCCTGGAGGCAGACTGAACCAAATCAAAAAAGACGGATTTACCTTTGATATGGGACCCACCTTTTTCAGCATGACCTATGAATTCAAGGACTTTGTAAAAGATGCTGAAATAGATATGCCCTTTAAATTCAAGGAACTGAAAACATTGTATGCGGTAAGTTTCAGGGGTTCAGATAAGAAGTATTTTATCCATAAAAATATTGACCGGCTGGCCAAAGAGTTTGAAGCGATTGAACCCGACTTTAAAAGGAAAATGGGTAAGTTTTTGCGTTCCGGTGGTAGTTTTTTCCATGATGTGGAAGATAAAATCCTCAAACGCAACTATAACCATTTTCTTGATTATCTTTTGGCCATGACTACAGTGCATCCCAAATATTTGCCCAAGTTATGGCGATCGGTTTGGGACGAATTAAACCAATATTTTGATTCACGTGAAGTAAAAGAAATATTCTCGCTGGTTGCTTTTTTTCTGGGTGCTACCCCTTTTGATACCCCTGCCATTTATACCCTTCTTTCTTACACTGAACTTGTTCACGATGGCTATCATAATGTGGAAGGTGGAATGTATAGAATTGTGGAAGGGCTGACCGATGAGATGAAGAAAAAAAACATAAAAATTCATTACAATACTGAGATTGTTGATTTTAATGAAGAAAACGGCCAACTGAAATCTTTCATTGATCAGAATGGTAAAGAGTGGATTGCTGACTTATATGTGGTAAACAGCGATGCTGCTTTTTTCAGGGGGAATGTATTAAAAAGACCTTCCTTCTCAGAAGAAAAACTGGATAAAATGCGCTGGAGCCTCGCGCCCTTTACCCTTTACCTGGGTATTGATCGTAAAATAGATGATGTGCCCCTTCACAATTATTTCCTTGGCGACAACTTTGAGGAATATTCAAAAAAGGTGTTCAAGAGCTCTGTTACATTTGAAAAGCCCTATTATTATTTGAATGTGGTATCACGTAGCGACCCCAACAGTGCTCCTGAAGGAATGGATGCATTGTTTGTGCTTTGCCCGGTGCCTGATTTGAGGTTTAAACCCGACTGGACAGACCGGGATGAAATTGCTGCAAATATTATCAGCGATCTTTCGGAGCGCATAAAAGTGGATCTTTCCAGGCACATAGTATCTCAAACCATTATGACGCCGGTTGAATGGAGAGATGCCTTTAATCTTTATAAAGGAAGTGGATTAGGGCTCGGTCACGACCTCAAACAGATAGGTAGTTTCAGACCCAAAAATTTTGATGAGAAATTCGGAAATATATTTTACGTGGGAGCCAGTACGCTACCCGGAACAGGACTACCCATGGCGGTAATAAGCTCGAAACTGGTTGTTGAACGAATAACAAAGAAATATGGACTTTTACACGCGTAATGCACTGGAGTGCAGCAAACGAACAACATTGAATTATTCCACATCATTTTCCATGGGGGTATGGATGTTGAAGAAAAAATTCCGTCCGGCCATTTATGCCGTCTACGGTTTTGTCCGTTTTGCCGATGAAATTGTGGACACTTTCCATGATCAGGATAAAAAAGGCTTGCTGAAGCGTTTCAAAGAAGACACCTATGATGCTATTGAAAGAAAGTTCAGCACAAACCCTATTCTACACAGCTTTCAATGGGCAGTGAATGAATACAAAATTGAACGTGAGCATATTGATGCATTCCTATATAGCATGGAGCTCGACCTTTATAAGGATCGCTACAACCGGGAGGAATACCACCGTTACATTTACGGTTCTGCAGAAGTGATCGGACTCATGTGCCTCAGGGTTTTTTATCATGGTGATGATGAGGGTTACAAAAGTCTGATACACCCTGCCCGCAAACTGGGCGAAGCATTCCAGAAGGTGAACTTCCTGCGCGATATGCTTTCTGATTATCATGACAGGGGAAGAGTATATTTTCCGGAAGTGGACTTTAACAACTTTGACGTAAGCATGAAAAAGGATATTGAGGAAGAAATCGATCAGGACTTCAAAGAAGCCTATGAAGGTATCAAATTGTTGAGAAAGGATGTACGTTTAGGCGTTTTTCTGGCTTACAGTTATTATCTGAAACTGCTGCATAAGATCCGTAATGCTGAACCGGACGCACTGCTTGAAAAACGCTTCCGTATCCCCAATTCACGTAAGTTGTTGTTGTTAGTGAGATGCTATGTGCAGAATGAATTAAATATTGTGTAATAAACAAGACAGGAAATTGAAAAAAGCAGCTGTAATAGGATCGGGTATCGGCGGAATTGGGTCAGCTTTGCGCCTTGCAGCCAAAGGTTATGACGTTACGGTATATGAGCAGGCCGCTATACCGGGAGGTAAAATCTCACAAATAAAGGATAAAGGCTTTCGATTTGATACCGGGCCTTCACTCTTTACCCTTCCCCAAATGGTAGATGAACTTTTTGAGCTTTTTGGCGAAAAACCTGAAGATCATTTCAGGTATAAAAAGCTGGACGCATCCTGTAAGTATTTCTGGGATGATGGAACTATTATAAACGCATGGCAGGATACTCAAAAATTTGCAAGTGAAGTGGAGCATGCAACTGGTGTTTCCAAAGAGAAAATTTCGGGATTTCTGAAAAAAAGCCGGAACCTTTATGATATTACCTCCGAAATATTCATGTTCAAATCATTGCATAAGCTGAAAACCTTCACAACTCCTAACTTCCGGAAATCACTTTTAAAGGTGCATAAAATAGATGCTTTTACCAGTATGCACAAAAAAAACGTAAGCTGGTTTTCGCATCCAAAAATTGTTCAGCTTTTTGACCGGTACGCCACCTACAATGGTTCCGACCCCTATCAAACCCCTGCAACCCTGAATATTATTGCCCACCTTGAGCACAACATCGGAGCATTCTTCCCCGAAAAAGGAATGTACAGCATTGTGGAATCGCTTGTAAAACTGGCCGAAAGCAAGGGAATACGATTTGTTTATAACACCCCGGTGCAGGGACTTCTATTTGAAGGTAAGAAAATTCATGCTCTTAAAATAAATAATACCATCCACAATTATGACCTGGTTATAAGCAATGTGGATGTGGATACATTTTACCGAAAACTGTTGCCGGATCACAAACCTTACAGCCCAAAGCTAAAGACCCAGAGATCAACATCAGCACTTATATTTTATTGGGGCATTAATAAAATTTTCCCTGAGCTGGAGGTGCATAACATATTGTTCTCTGAAGACTACCGGCAGGAGTTTATGCACTTATTCCAAAGTAAAACCATTAGTCCCGACCCTACGTTATACCTTTTTGTGAGCTCAAAGGCAGTAAAGGGCGATGCACCCGAGGGAAGCGAAAACTGGTATGTAATGATCAATGTGCCTGAGAATGTGGGCCAGGACTGGGATGCAATGATTGCAGATGCGCGCAGGCATATCATTGAAAGGATAAACCGTGTGCTTAAGGTTGACATTGAAAAACACATCATCTTTGAACACACCGCCGACCCTCGCTCCATTGAGCAAAAAACCGGATCATTTGCCGGTTCACTCTACGGACCCAGTTCCAACAGTCGTTTTGCCGCCTTTCTGCGGCATCCCAATTTTAAAAGAAAGTTCAGAAATTTATATTTTACCGGAGGGAGTGTTCATCCGGGAGGTGGAATACCTCTTTGCCTGGCATCGGCCAAAATAGTTGGAAATGAAATACCTGAAGTTTAACTATTTCTCAACTGCTTTCCGCTTTTTAATAACGGGACTCCATTTCCGGATGCATTTCCATAGTATTTCCGAAGTTACTGGCTTGGTAAGGTAATCGTCCATACCTTTTGAAATGTAAAACTCTGCATCTCCTTCCATGGCTTTTGCACTTAACCCTATGATTGGAGGAAGCTGATTCTTACCGTAAATCCTTCTCAATTCCTCTGATGCTTTTAAACCGTCCATAACAGGCATCTGTATATCCATAAAAACAAAATCATGTTTGTCAATATTCAGTTTATCCAGTGCATCCTGTCCATTGACTGCTAAATCAACATTACAGCCAATCTCTTTCAGCATGAGAGAAATAACCATTTGGTTGGTAGTTTTATCCTCTACAAGTAAAACATTAAATTCGAAAATTTCTTTCTTTAATTCATTCAAATCTTCAAAGCCTTCACCCTCAATTAGTTTTTTCTGAATTTTGGGGCATTTCAAGACAAGACTGAATGTACTTCCCTCTCCGGGTTTGCTCTCTACATCAATCCTGGCATTCATAAGACTTGCCAGTTTGTCTGAGATAGATAACCCCAGGCCTGCACCATCATAATTACGGGTATCAGAATTATCAAGCTGTGAAAAAATACTGAACAGCTTACTTCTGTCGCTGTCACTTATACCGATACCAGTATCTGTAACACTTATCTTTAAAGTAATATTAAAATCATCCTCATCAGCTTTTTGATAGTTTATTGTTACATATCCCTGATGTGTAAACTTTAAAGCATTTGATATAAGGTTTGACAATATTTGGGAGATTCGGTTTTCATCAGCGTAAATCTTTTCAGGCAATTCAGGATCAAAATACAGATTTAGATTCAGGCCTTTTTGCTCAGCAATAGCTTTGAAAAGACTGTATATAGCATTTCCGGATTCCCGCAAATTATGAAGTACAGGCTTAATAACCATTTTACCTGCTTCAATTTTGGAAAGATCAAGAATATCATTTACCACATGAAGCAACCCGTTTGATGACTTACGTATTGTTTCTAAGTAAAACTGCTGTTGATCATTAAGGGGTGTGTGCATCAGTAGATCTATCATGCCGAGAATTCCTGTCATCGGAGAGCGTATTTCATGACTCATATTGGCAAGAAACTGCTGTTTGATATTGGCAACTTTGGCTGAGATTTCGATTTTTTTATTCAACTCGGTATTCTCAATTTCGTTGGTAATATCCCAGCAACAACCTACAATGCGCGATGGCTTATCATTCTCATCAAAAAATACACTGGCAAACAGCCGCATATGTTTTATTTTCCCTTCTGCAGAAGAAATGCGGTAAACCGCTTCAAAATTTTCTCTGGCACTAAGTTCCTGATTAAAAATAAATTTGAGATTTTTTCTGTCTTCATCAACTACAATATTTTCCCATTCTTCCATCAGGTTTCCAATAGCTTGTTTGCTGATTCCATGAAGAATGTACATTTCAGACTCCCAAACCAGTTTTCTGGTTTTCAGATCATAGTCCCAAATGCCAATAGATGCAGAGCTTGTGGCTAGTAATAGGCGTTCAGAAAGTTTTTGCAGACGTTTTTCATACTCCTTCCTTTTAGAAATATCCTGATATATGCCAAAAACACCCAGATTCGAATCATTAAGCGTTACCATTTTCCCCTGTATCTGCACATCTATTAAATCACCTGACTTATTTCTCCTGATGGTTTCTGTACTGATGTACTCTCCCTCGCCAACCACCTTTGAGAGATAAGCTCCTTCATCTTTAAGTTTTTCGGGAACAATGAGCTTATTGATTTGTGCACCCATACACTCTTTTTTGGTGTATCCAAATAAATTCAGAAACTGATTATTCACCTGCTGAATATTATCATTGTTATCAAGAACCACGATAGCAAGAGGTGCTTGTTCAATGAGAGTCTGAAAAAATGTTTCCTGAATCTGAAGCTGTTTTTCCGCAATTTTTTGCCCTGTTATATTCCTGGTAATGCCGCAGATAGCAAGTAGTTCGTTTTTTTCATTGGCAACCAAAAAACCATGTACTTTACCCCAACGTGTACTGCCATCTTTGTGAAAAAACTTCAGTTCAATATCAATAAGGATACTTCTCGGGTCTTTGCCTTTTCTTAATTGTGCTGCAATATTTCTTCTCAGCTTGTTGATTTCTTTCAAGCTTTCTTTTTGAATACTGCTGTTGAAACTCAAATTAAGAAACTCAGATGGCTCATATCCTAAAAACCAGGATATAGATTCACTTATAAACAGATATTGATTGAAATTAACATCGATCTCCCATATTACATCGTTGATATTTTCAGTCACCATCTGATACTTGTCCTGGGCTTGTAAAAGCTTTACTTCTGTGGTTTTTCGGGCAATAATGTTACACCATTCTCTTAAAGCACGGCTAACAATTTCAGGAAGCAAATGAAAAAACTCAGGGCTTTTAACATAACAATCAAAAGCTCCGGCTTTAAGTATTGCCTTTTCTGCGCCAGCATCAGCAACTGATAAAAGAATGATAACAGGGATTTTATCTTTTATCTGGGGGTTATGCAGTAATTGATCTTCTTTGCCCTTTATCAGAGACCAGCTGCAAATTATCAGATCGCAATGAAGAGAGGAAATTTTAAGCTCAGAAAAATCATCAGGTGATGCAATTATGCGTAAATCATAGGAGTTCCGGTAATTATTAAAACGGGAATTAATCTGATACGAATGTTCAGGATTATCTTCAAATAAAATAATGCTTTTATTCAACATGCCAGTTTTCAACTTATCAATTCAACGAAAAATGAAAATGGAATTTGGTGCTCCAATTTATGCTTTAATTGTAAGATAAAACTATAATTTTTCGATGAATTAACTCTCCGTGTTTAACGTAAAACAAAACCGGGCTCCGGCATTATTGCCGTCCGATTCAATCCATACTTTACCGTTATGGTTTTCAACAATATGTTTTACCAATGATAATCCTACACCAGTACCCTCGCTTTTGCTGTCAAGCTTATTAAATAAGCCGAAAATTTTTTCCTGATATTCTTTAGGTATTCCTATTCCATTATCGCTTACACAAAATATCGTTTTGCCGTCGCGTAGGGTGGAATATATCTTTATCTTAGGTTTTTCATTTGGTTTAGAAAATTTTATAGCATTTTCAATAAGGTTCTGATATAGCTCACGGGTTCGTGATCTGTCAGCATAGACCAAAGGCATATCTTCCTCGATATAAATATCACATTTTTCCTTATTTATCATTCCGAACAGAAGTTCTTTGGCTTCCAGAGCTACCGTGGTCATTGAAAAGCTTTCATAAGGATTAACTATCCTTCCCACTCTGGATAATTGTAATAAATCTTCAAGAAGTTGCTGCATTTTATCTGTAGCGTTTTCTATACGCATCATACTTTCTTCGGTTTCTTCCAGGTTTCCATCCCTGAGGTCTTCTCTGAGCAATCCCATGAACCCCTTTATGGTGACCAGTGGACTGCGAAGGTCATGAGAAACAGTATATGAGAATCTTTCCAGCTCTTCATTAATCCGGCGAAGTTCTTCTACCTGCTTGTTTACCAGTTCTTCGGCCTTTACTCTTTCAGAAATATCCATAATAAATCCTTCAATATACATCAGGCCATCATTCACATCAAAAATACCATGTGCCTGTTCCCAAACCCATTTAATCTGACCATCTTTGGTCATAATACGATACTGGATCTCGTATTTTTTTTTGGATTTTAATGCATTCGAAACAATGGCTCTTGTCTTATTGCGATCATTTTCATGTATAAGTTCTACAAAAGCCACATTATTGTTATGGATAAGATCTGATGGTTTGTATCCGGTAAGTTTTTCAACGCCCATGCTAATGAAGAGCATAGTCCAGAATTCATCACTTCTGCAACGGTAAGCCATACCAGGCAAATTGCTTACCAATGTTGCATTAATACGTTCTGATTCCTGAAGTACAAGCTGCATCTTATGTTTTTCGTCAATATCATTAAATGAAAAATAGAATTTAAGTTTCCCACTTTCCTGGAAACTCACCGCATGATATTGCACACGAAATATATCCCCATTTAAACGCATAAAATTTGCTTCGCCAAGCACCGGTTTATTTTGAGATAACTTATCAATTTCAGAAATAATTTTATCCAATGAGTCCTGTGCAACTATATCTATCAATTGGTAAAAAGGCGAATTATCAGGTTCTGCTCCTAATATTTCACATGCTGAAGCATTGATTTGCTTTAACCTAAGTTTATCATCCAGTATAAGAGTTGCATAGGGCGAGAATTCGAATACCCTGTTGAACCTTCTCTCACCATCTTTAGCTGCTCTGAAGGCTTCCATCTGCTCGGTAATATCCATAACAATCATCAGCCTGGTTTTCCGGCCACTGATAACTGGAAGACTATGTGCAAGTACTTCTGCATTAAAAATGGAACCATCCTTCCTTTTGTGCAACCAACCGCTGCTGCGCTGGTAGTCAGGCATAGGCCCAGCCATATGTTCCATAAACGAAGGTATTTCCGAAGCAGGCCTTAAGTCAGTAAGTGTAAGACTCAGCATCTCCTCCAATGAGTAACCATACTGCACCATTGCAGCTTTATTCACTTCAATAATATGAAGATCCTGAAGATCATAAACCAGCATGGGATGAGGATTATTATCAAAGAGATAGCCATAGCGGCGCGAACTGTTTTTATATCTTTCCTCAAGTTGCTTTTTATCCTGAATATCGAATAAAAACCCAACAATGCTTTTCAATTTTCCATCATAATTTAATTGTGGAATACATGGATTAAATACCCACCTGTAGTTCTGGTTCCTGTCACGTATTCTGAATTCAAGGGTAAAAGCTTCTCTGTTATTAAGACCTTTTGAAAAATTCTCTATATAGAAAGGTTTATCATCGGGATGTATAATATCAATCCATCCTAATGGTTTATTTTTAGGAGGCAAAAACCCTGTAAACTCTTGCCATTTTTTATTTATAAATATACAATGCCCCAACTCATCAGTTTGCCAAAGTGGTTGAATATGGCGGTTAAAAAAATCGTTTTGCAGCTTTTGGTTTTCAGATGCACTGAGTTTTGCTTTTTGTATATCTCTGACCATCCATGAAACCAAAAAGTAAAGTGTAACCCCGGTGCCAAGAACAAATCCCCAGCCCTTGTAAGTTTGGGTTTTTGTAAGTGCTACAGGATCGCTTATAAGCATGGCAACTATAGTATCAGAAAACAAAATCCATAGAGAACCAAATACAATATAAATTGCAGTAATCCATCTGGCTGGATTTTTTTTATGCGAAATTATTTTTTTCCACATGACCTTATTCTTTTGAACTTCAACAGGTTGATTACCTTATCATTTGCTATATATATGCCATCCTCATTTTTAATTTATAAAAAAGCTAACAAAAAATCCTGCATAAACCTCTGACCACATAATAATAGAATCGTTAAACCCAATATTTTAAAAAAAGTGTACTGATATTTCTGAAAATTTATGTAGGTTTGCTTACAGGCTACTGTAAACATAGCATTTTTTTTTATGTAAATTCCTGAAAATCCAAATTATTCCCTATAATCCGTAAAACCCTTAATATTTTAATAACTCATTATAAAAAAATAAAAAACATGAATGATGTAAAGAAGTACATAGATGAAAACAAGGATCGTTTCCTGAATGAACTATTTGAGCTGATAAGGATTCCGTCAGTTAGTTCAAAAGATTCGAACAAAGATGATATGTACAAAGCTGCAGATTGGATAAAGAATAAACTATTGGCTGATGGTGCCGGGCATGCAGAAGTAATGGAAACAGAAGGACATCCTGTAGTATATGGAGAAAAGATACTTGATCCTTTATGGCCCACGGTACTTGTATACGGGCACTACGACGTGCAACCTGCCGAACCTTTTGATCTTTGGGATAGCCCGCCTTTTGAACCCGAAGTAAGAAACGGTAAAATATACGCAAGAGGTGCTAATGATGATAAAGGCCAGATGTACATGCATTTCAAAGCATTTGAGTATTTGCTCAAAACCAACCAACTCACCTGCAATGTTAAGTTTATGATTGAAGGAGAAGAAGAAATAGGTTCGCCCAGTCTCGGTAAATTTTGTGATGAAAACAAAGAAAAACTCAAAGCTGATGTTATTCTGGTATCTGATACATCCATGCTCGGACCCAAAATTCCATCTATAACCACAGGTTTAAGAGGTCTCGCATACATGGAAGTAGAGGTAACCGGCCCGAGCCATGATTTGCACTCGGGATTATACGGCGGCGCAGTTGACAATCCTGTTAATGTGCTTTGCGACATGATATCTTCGCTCCGCGATGATAAAAACAAAATCAACATTCCCGGTTTTTACGATGATGTGGAAGAGCTAAGCAAAGAAGAAAGAGAAGAGATGGCAAGAGCCCCCTTCGATATGGAAGAATTTAAACGGCATATAGATATTGCAGAAGTAAACGGCGAAGAAGGTTATTCAACCATGGAACGCACCGGCATACGCCCTAGTCTTGATGTTAACGGCATCTGGGGAGGATATACCGAAAAAGGCGCAAAAACCATACTCCCGTCAAAGGCATACGCAAAAATAAGCATGAGGCTGGTGCCCCACCAGGAATCCAAGAAAATTGAACAACTTTTCAAAAAGCACTTTGAGGCTATAGCACCCAAAAGTGTAAAAGTAAAGGTTGAATTCCTTCACGGAGGCGAAGGATATGTTTCTCCCACCAATACTGTTGCTTACCAGGCCGCCAGTAAAGCTTACGAAACAACTTATGGAATAAAACCTATTCCTGTAAGAAGTGGTGGAAGTATTCCTATTATTTCTTTGTTCGAAAAAATATTAGGAACAAAGTCCATTCTTATGGGTTTCGGACTTGACTCCGATGCTATCCACTCGCCCAATGAAAACTATGCGCTTGAGCAGTTTTATAAAGGCATTGAAACCATTCCATGGTTCTACAAGTATTTTACTGAAATGAGCCGGTAATAATTTTTAAGCCGTAACCATTATATAGCCTCTGATTAGTTCAGGGGCTTTTTTTACGCCTTATCAAATTAAATAGTTTTGTTTTATGCACAAAAGTTAAATATCTTTCTTTTTTGGTGGATATGATGATTTTTTAATAAATTCGCAACCAGTTATTAAACAAACGTTTACGGATACTGTCGCGGGGAAATTTTACCCATCTTTTAATATAGTATTTACATCAAAAGTGATTATGAGGGAAATTACCAGAATTTTTGACCTGCTGGATAGGTATGAACATTTATGTCCTGAAAAAACAGATGCTTTGGCAGGAAAAGACGAAGGAGTCTGGAAAACATATTCAACCAGTGAATTCAGGGAAATAAGTGATAACATAAGTTATGGATTACTCAAACTGGGAGTTGGAAAAGGTGATAAGATCGCATCCATCACTTTCAACCGGCCTGAATGGACTATGCTCGACATGGGAGTACAGCAAACCGGGGCCATTCATATTCCTATTTATCCTACCATTAGCGATAAGGATTATGAATATATCCTTAAACATGCCGAGGTTAGTTATATTTTTGTGGCCGGTGAAGAAATGTACAGAAGGATCAAGGAAATTGTACCCAGGTTGCAAGGCTTAAAAGCTGTTTACACTTTTAAGAATCTTTTCGGGGTGCAACATCTTAACGAGATCATTCAACTGGGAAAGGAAAGCCCGGTACCGGAAAAATTGAAGCAAATAAAGGATTCTATCAGGTCTGAAGATTTGGTTACCATCATTTACACAAGTGGAACTACTGGTGTACCCAAAGGTGTAATGTTGTCTCATGGAAACATCATCAGTAACACACTGGCTACTTCGTACATTCCGCCATTTGGACCCGAACATCGGGCTATGAGCTTTTTACCTCTTTGCCATATTTATGAGCGTATGATGAATTATATGCTTATATACAAGGGACTTTCCATGTATTATGTTTCAAACATGGGGCTAATCGCAGAATCACTCAAAGAGGTTAACCCGCATGTGTTTACAACTGTCCCCAGATTGCTTGAAAAAGTTTACGATAAGATCATTGCCAAAGGCCGAAGTTTGAAAGGCATTAAAAAAGCTATCTTTTTCTGGGCCAATAATGTGGGTTTGAATTACGAATATCAGAAAGAAAAACGAAACCCTGTTTATGCTTTGAAACTAAAAATTGCCCGCAAACTCGTTTTCAGCAAATGGAAAGAAGCCCTGAGTAAAAATCTGGATATTGTGGTTTCGGGAGGTGCTGCCCTGCAACCCCGGCTAAACAGGGTATTCTGGGCGGTAGGCATAAGGATCATTGAAGGTTACGGACTTACGGAAACATCTCCCGTTATTGCGGTAAGTGATTTCGGACCCAATGGTATTAAATTCGGAACCGTAGGACCTGTGCTGAAAAACGTACAGGTGAAAATCGCTGAAGATGGAGAAATTTTGGTAAAGGGACCCAGTGTAATGCAGGGCTATTTCAAGGATGAACAATTAACCCGCGAAGTAATTGATGAGGATGGTTGGTTCCATACCGGCGACATTGGTCGCATAGAACCCGAAGGTCAATTGCGGATTACCGACCGGAAAAAACTAATATTTAAAACATCCTTTGGCAAATATATTGCACCCCAGGTACTGGAAAATAAATTTAAGGAATCTCCCTTTATTGACCAGATCCTTATACTGGGCGAAAACCAGAAATTTGCTGCAGCACTCATTGTTCCGGATTTCAATCACCTGAAAAACTGGTGCTCTGTTAAAGAAATACCCTACACTACCAATGCTGAAATGATCGCTTTGCCTCCCATAAGAAAAAGATTTCAGAAGGAGGTAAACCATTACAATCAATTTTTTGGAGAATATGAGAAAATAATGAAATATGAACTCATAGACCATGAATGGGGTGTTGAAACCGGTGAGCTTAGCGCAACCCTCAAGCTAAGAAGATCACACCTTCTGGAAGTATATGAACCTTTAATCCTTAAGATTTTCAATAGCAGTAAGGAAAACTAAATTTCAGGAAACTCCTTTTTTGTATTTTTGAGGCCTTAGGATTGGCTGGTCATAATATAGTGTTGTGATATAAAACATGAAGAAAAATATATGATCAGGCAACTGTTTTTGGTTTTTTATCGAATTTTATTTTATTTTTGCAGTATATTATTCACTTTCTTACATATTTAAAAAATCCGTTTTCAAAAAATATTATATGAAAAAAGTAAAATCTATTTGTTGTATCGGGGCAGGCTATGTTGGCGGTCCTACCATGGCTGTTATTGCTCAGCAATGCCCTGAGATAAAAGTTACTGTTGTTGATATTAATGCCGATCGTATTGCTCAGTGGCAAACCGACGATCTGCCCATATATGAACCCGGATTGCTCGAAGTAGTAAAAGAAGCCCGTGGTCGCAATCTTTTTTTCAGTACCGATATTGATGGTGCCATCAGGGATTCGGAAATGATTTTTATGAGTGTTAACACTCCTACCAAAACCTATGGTTTAGGCAAAGGCCGTGCAGCAGACCTTAAATATGTTGAGTTGAGTGCCCGCAAAATAGCAGAAGTAAGTACCAGCGATAAAATTGTAGTTGAAAAGTCGACTCTACCTGTTCGTACAGCCGAATCCATCAAAACCATTTTAAAAGAACATACCAACAGAGTTAAATTCCAGGTATTATCAAACCCTGAATTTCTTGCAGAGGGCACTGCAGTGCAGGATCTGCAAAAACCCGACAGAGTTCTGATAGGAGGTGATCAAACACCTGAAGGTCTTGCTGCCATTGAAGCACTTACCGATATTTATGCTCATTGGGTGCCCCGTGAACAGATCATTCAAACCCGCCTCTGGTCTTCGGAGCTTAGCAAGCTTACTGCCAACGCCTTCCTGGCGCAGCGCATATCATCCATCAACAGTATTTCTGCTCTTTGCGAAGCCACCGGTGCTGATGTTGATGAAGTGGCCTACGCCATAGGTACCGATACCCGCATCGGATCAAAATTTCTGAAAGCATCTGTGGGTTTTGGAGGGTCATGCTTTCAGAAAGACATTCTGAACCTGGTATATCTATGTGAATATTTTGGACTTCCTGAAGTGGCCGCTTACTGGGAGCAGGTTATCATCATGAACGATTACCAGAAAAAGCGTTTTGCCACAAATATCATCCATACACTGTTCAACACTGTATCGGGCAAGAAAATTGCTTTGCTGGGCTGGGCCTTTAAAAAGGACACAAATGACACACGTGAGTCAGCCGCCATTTATGTAGCCGACGATCTGCTCAGCGACCTTGCCCGGGTAAGTGTTTATGATCCGCAGGTATCGGCAAAAAAAATGCTGGGCGACCTGAACTATCTGCAAACCCGTCCTGCAAAGGAAAACGAGCAAATGCTGGATGTGCATGCAAACCCTTATGATGCATGTAAAGATGCTCATGCCATTGCCATTATTACTGAATGGGATGAATTTAAAACGCTTGACTGGCAAAGGATCTTTGATCAAATGAAAAAACCTGCATTTTTATTTGATGGCAGAAACATTGTCAATCACAGCCATCTGCGAGAAGTTGGATTTATTGTAAAAGCCATAGGAAAAGGCGTGGAATAGGGTTATTCGTCCCAGCCAAACCATTCGTCCATATCGCGGCGTTCCTTTTTGGTGGGCCGCCCCTTGCGTTTTACAAACGGGCTTTGCCTGATCATTTCAAGTTTCTGGTATTCTTCAGCCGGGGTAAGGTCTTGCATATACTCAGGTACAAGCTTTGCACCCACTCTCTTTTGCAGTAATTGCAGTACTTTAATGGTTTTGGTAATAGGTCCGAGGTGCAGACTGATCTCCTGCCCAACTTTAACTTCCCGGGAAGGTTTAATAGCATCCCCATCAATTTTAACCCTGCCGGCACGACACGCATCCGTTGCCTGGCTCCTGGTTTTAAAGAGCCTTACCGACCATAAATATTTATCAATTCTTACTGCTTCCAATCTATTAGTGTTTAACCTGAAAATGCACCATCCCTATTTTTTTCTGAAGAAAATCCTGATCGGCACCCCGGTAAAATCCCAGTTCATACGAATCTGGTTCTCGAGGAAGCGCGCGTAAGATTCCCTTACATATTGGGGTAAATTGCAGAAAAACGCAAATGTGGGATAATGTGTGGGCAGTTGGGTTATGTACTTAATTCTTATGTATTTATCCTTTACAGCAGGAGGGGGATTGTTTTCAATGATAGGAAGCAAAACCTCATTGAGTTTGCTTGTGGTAATTTTTCGGGTGCGGTTTTCATAAACTTGTACAGCTGCTTCCAGGGCTTTTATGATCCTTTGCTTTTTCGTGACCGAAGTAAAGATAATCGGTACATCTGTAAATGGGGCAATCTTTTTCTTTATGCGCTCTTCAAATTCAAGAACCGTTTTGTGGTCTTTTTCAATAAGATCCCATTTGTTGACAAGGATAACCACACCTTTATTGTTGCGCGCAGCAAGGCTGAAGATATTCACATCCTGCCCCTCCAGTCCTTCCGATGCATCAATAAGTACAAGACACACATCAGAATTTTCAATGGCCCTTATGGAACGCATTACTGAATAAAACTCAATGTTTTCATGCACCTTACCTTTTTTTCTGAGCCCTGCGGTGTCAACCAGGAAAAAGTCAAATCCGAAACTGTTATAACGTGTATAAATACTGTCGCGGGTAGTACCGGCAATGGGTGTTACGATGTTTCGTTCCTCACCTGTAAGTGCATTGATTAAGGATGATTTCCCCACATTGGGTCTTCCTATTACAGCAAACTTTGGAATATCTTCAACATCTTCCAGGGGAATTTTTTCAAGAATAGCCACAAGATCATCCAGCAACTCTCCGGTGCCGCTTCCATTGATGGACGACACGCCATATATTTCTCCCAAACCAAGACTGTAAAACTCGCCGATTGACTCCAGTCGCTTATTGTTATCGGCTTTATTGGCCACCACCATTACATTTTTACCTGAGCGTCTTAAAAGATCAGCCACGTCTTCATCCATGGGTGTTATGCCTTCCACAACATCCACAAGAAAAAGGATTACTGAGGCTTCTTCAATGGCAATCTGCACCTGTTTACGGATTTCTTCCTCAAAAGAATCGTCTGATCCCAGCACGTAGCCACCGGTATCAATAACGGAAAACTCCAGACCGTTCCAGTCAGATTTGCCATAATGCCTGTCGCGGGTAACTCCTGCCGTTGAGTCAACAATGGCCATACGCGTTTGCGTAAGACGATTAAAAAGTGTGGATTTACCCACATTTGGCCTGCCCACAAGTGCAACAATATTTGCCATAATACTACTGTAATTCAGTTTTTAAAGGGGTGCAAAGATACGAATTTTTAGCAGTAAAATATGAGCTGCACATTTGTGACATAATAGTGGTTTGCTTTAATGAATACTCTATTGAACTGTAATTAAATATGTGAATATCAGGATAAATAAATGAAAAGTATAAGTATTAATGTATTCATAAATCATCATAATGAAGGAGAAAGGAAAAATTTTTTTTGTATTTTTACGGCCGCATGACAAGCAACGGGTTTTTTGAAAACCATAACCCGAGACCATACAATCGAAATCAAATATTAATCTTAAAGTTTGGAAAAAATGAACACAAAAAAAGTAAAAGGTACCATTGGAATTTTAACAGGAGGTGGAGATGTACCCGGTTTGAATCCTGCTATCAGGGCAATTACCATCAGGGCGATCAGAGAGGGTTATCGCGTTATAGGTATACGTAGAGGTTGGGGTGGAATGATTGATATTATACGAGATAAAAAAGCCGACAATAGTGCCAATTTTATTGAACTTACCGAGAATATTGTAAACAGGGCCGGACGTACAGGTGGTACTTTCCTGCACAGTTCAAGAACAAGACCAAGCCATGTGCCTGCCAAATATGTTCCGGAGCATCTCAGAGAAAAATACAATAAGGAGATGAACGATCTCACTCCTGAAGTTCTCAAAAATATTGATTTCATTGGTCTTGATTATCTTATTCCTATCGGTGGTGATGATACATTAAGCTATTCGGTAAGGCTTTATCAGGAGGGTGTAAAGGTGGTTGCCATACCTAAAACCATGGATAATGACGTTCCGGGAACTGATTATTGCATTGGTTTCAGCACCTGTGTTACGCGTACCATTCATATGACTAACCTGCTGCGCACATCTGCAGGCTCACACGAAAGAATCCTGGTTATTGAAGTATTCGGACGCTACGCCGGATTTACAGCTCTGCTACCCACTATGGCTGGTTCGGCCAACAGATGTGTTATCCCCGAGTACAAATTTAAAATCGAACATCTTACTGAGCTTTTGATTGATGACAGGAGAAAAAATCCAAGTAATTATTCTGTGGTTCTGGTTTCCGAAGGAGCAGCATTTGAAGGTTCAGATATGATGTTTTCCGATATGGAGAAAGACATGTTTGGACATGCGAAACTTGGTGGCATTGGTGACGCCGTTTCTGCAAGGATCAAAGATGTTTCTCCCCAGTTTAACAACGGACAGCGCATAGAAACCATTTTCCAACATCTTGGCTACCTGGTCCGCTCAGGCGACCCTGATGCTATTGATTCAATTGTACCTATGGCTTACGGCAACCTGGCTCTTGATTTGGTTCTTAAGGGAATTCACGGTCGATTGGTAATCCTTAAAAATGGACGTTATGACAATATCCCTGTAGACATTGTTACCAGTACCAAAAAGTTTGTTGATGTTACTAAGCATTATAACACTAAAAGACTGCGTCCGGTTTATGAAAGCTTTATTGATAAACCTTTATTTGTGATTTAAAGAATATATTTCTTTAATGAATCTGTTGGGTTTATTACCGGATTAGTTAATGCATTTTAAGGAAGCTGAAATCCTGTATTATATTTTTATCAGGATTTCAGCTTCTTATTTTCACGATGTCTGTTGCTGTCTCTTTTTGTTTTCTTCTGTAGATTTCTTTCCAGTGCCTGGGTAAGATCAACTCCGGTTTGATTGGCAATACATATCAGGACAAATAAAACATCAGCCAGTTCATCGCTCAACTCCTTGCCATCTTCACCATCTTTAAAAGATTGTTCTCCGTATTTTCTGGCAATAATACGGGCCACCTCTCCAACTTCTTCGGTAAGCATGGCCATATTGGTAAGTTCATTGAAATATCTTACCCCGGTTGTTGTGATCCATTGATCTATAATTTGCTGAGCTTCTCTTATCTCCATATTTTATTCCTTGTTTTTAGTATCAATGATAATAGTTACAGGACCATCGTTAATAAGTGATATTTGCATCATTGCACCGAAAATTCCTGTTTTTACTTCAGTACCTGCCAGCCTGGAAAGTTCTTTTGCAAATCCTTCATATAGAGGTATTGCGGTTTCGGGTTTTGCGGCCTTGATATAAGAAGGCCGGTTCCCCTTTTTGGTGCTGGCATGTAATGTAAACTGGCTGATAAGTAATATTTCTCCACCAACTTCTGTTATGGGCAGATTCATAACACCATTCTCATCATCAAAAACTCTTAATCGTGCTATTTTCCCGCATAACCATTCAATATCTTCCTGGTCATCGGCTTCCTCAATTCCTAACAGTAAAAGAAATCCCTGACCAATACGTGCGTGTTCTTTGCCATTAATCGTTACTGCCGATTCTTTTACCCTTTGTATTACTGCTCGCATAAACTTTTTATATTTTTTAAAGATTTTTTTAATCCCAAATTCGAAGGCAAAAGGTCCTATTTTATGAAATTGTTTTTGGCCATTAACCTTCAACTTATCAAATCTTCAACTAATCAACCCTTAAACTTCTAAACATCTAAACCTATCAACTCATCAACTTATCAACCTATTCCCGAATCGCTATCGCTCTCGGGACTTTCGCTTCGCTTCAGCAACCCATAAGCACATCAACCTTTCCCCCGTGTATCACTTCCGGTAAGCATATTCAGGTAATTGTAATATCGTGTAGCGTTTATCTCACCTGACTCAACCATCTCCTTTACCCGGCAACCGGGTTCGTTCATATGGGTGCAATTATCAAATTTGCATTGGTTAAACAACTCTCTCATTTCAGGAAAATAGTGACTCAGCTCCCAGGCTTCAAAATCTACAAGCCCAAATTCCTTTATTCCGGGTGTATCAATAATAAAGCCTCCTTTAGAAAGCTCAAACATTTCGGCAAATGTAGTAGTATGCTTTCCTTTAAAATGTGCCAGTGAAATTTCTCCGACTTTAAGGTCAAGACCTGGTTCAATTGCATTGATTAGGGTGGATTTTCCCACCCCTGAATGTCCTGAAATCAGTGTGGTTTTATCTCTTAGCAAATCTTCAAAATCATTCAAATTGGTTTTTTCAGTAGCACTAACCTTCAGGCATTTATAGCCCAACGGCTCATACACAGCAAACAGCTTGTCAAGTAATTCATGTTCTTCCTGTTCGTAAAGATCGCATTTGTTAAAAACAATATGGGCAGGCACACTGTAAGCTTCGCAATTTACCAGAAACCTGTCAATAAAACCTGTTGAAGTACGAGGAACATAAAGGGTTGCGATAAGCAAAGCCTGATCAAGATTGGCTGCTATGACCTGGCTTTTACGACTCAGATTGGTAGACTTTCGGATGATATGGTTTTTCCTGTCAAGTATTTCATAAATAATTCCGGTTTTTCCATCATCTTCAACCGAAAATACTACCCGGTCTCCCACAGCCACCGGATTTGTTGAGCGTGTACCTTCAATCTTGAATCGTCCACGTAAACGACAATCAATAGTTTGGCCCTTTTCATCAAGTACTTTATACCAGCTTCCTGTAGATTTTATTATTATACCTTTCAAAATTGCTGTATTTGATTTTTACAAAAAAATAAAATTAGAAAAAATATTGGAGATGATTTACTGTACATTTCATTTGTCTAATTAAAAATGGAATGACTAACTTAGATTTTTTTTGAAAAGCAAAACTATTTATTTAAAAGTTTATGATAAAATGGGGAATCATTGGTTGCGGTAATGTAACCGAAGTAAAAAGCGGGCCGGCTTTTAACCTGGTAAAAGACTCTAAATTGGTGGCAGTAATGCGCAGAAATGGAGCAATGGCGAAGGATTACGCTTTAAGGCATAATGTACCACGTTGGTATGATGATGCAGAAAAGCTCATCTCTGATCCAGATATCAATGCAGTTTATGTGGCCACACCGCCTGGCTCGCATGCTCAATATGCCATAAAAGCCATGAAAGCAGGAAAGGCTGTTTACGTAGAAAAACCCATGGCCGCAAACTACAGTGAATGTGAAAAGATGGTAAGAGTTTCGAAGCAAACAGGTTCACCCTTGTTTGTGGCATATTACCGAAGAAGCTTGCCGGGTTTCCTGAAGGTTAAAAATCTCATTGAACAGGGTGCAATCGGGAAGCCCCTGCATTTTTCCATCCGGCTTCTTTCTCCACCCCACCCTGATGATTTTAATAATCCACTTCCATGGCGTGTAAATCCTGAAATTTCAGGAGGAGGGTATATATATGATTTAGGCAGCCACCAATTGGATATTATTGATTACTTTTTTGGCCCGATAAACCAGGTTTCATCATTGGCATATAACAGAAAAAAACTTTATGAGCCTGAAGACTTTATTTCTGCAGGTTTTTTATGTGAGAATGGTGTAACAGGCGATGGCTTGTGGGATTTTGGCGCACCTGAATATTTAAGAGAAGATAAAATTATAATAACCGGCGAAAAAGGTAAAATTGATTTTTCGTGCTTTGGATTTACTCCTGTTAAAGTCGTGCAGGATGACATCAGACGATATTACGATTTTAAGAGGCCGCCCCATGTGCAGCAGGCATTTATTCAATCCATTGTTGATGAACTTAACGGAAGGGGAACCTGCCCGGGAAGCTTAGAATCTGCTGTGCGAACAAGCAGGTTGCTTGATGTGATCACAAAAAAAGAATCATCAAAAATTGCTACCTTCGCGCCTCAGAATTGACTGGCAACATCTAAAATTTAACCCCATGTCGATCATTATCAAAGACGTAACAAAAATATTCGGAGAACAGAAAGCACTTGACAATGTATCTTTATCGGTTGAGAAGGGCGAAATTGTTGCTCTTTTGGGGCCTAACGGGGCTGGGAAGAGTACTATGATGAAGATAATAACCTGCTATCTTCCGCCCAATGAAGGGGATGTAAAAGTTTGTGGGTTTGATGTGCTGTCAGAATCATTAAAAGTTCGCAAGGTGGTGGGATATCTCCCGGAAAACAACCCGCTTTATCCAGACATGTATGTTCGCGAATACCTTGAATTTATTGCCGGGATTCACAAGCTTGGAAGTAAATCAGGCGAGCGTATTAAGGATATGATTTACCAAACCGGACTTGAACTGGAACATCACAAAAAAATCGGTGCCCTCTCAAAGGGTTATCGCCAGAGAGTAGGTATTGCTCAGGCTCTGATTCATGATCCTGAAGTGCTGATTCTTGACGAACCCACATCGGGGCTCGACCCCAATCAACTGATAGAAATTCGTAGCCTGGTGCGTGAAGTGGGCAAACATAAAACTGTTTTACTTTCTACACATATTATGCAGGAAGTGGAAGCTGTATGCGACAGGGTAGTAATTATAAATCGCGGAAAAATCGTTGCTGATGCCCCTACCCGCGAGCTACAGCTCCTGAACCTTACCAACCGGATCATCAGGGCTGAATTTGATAAGACCTATGACTGGGAACTACTAAAAAACCTGAATGGAGTTATGGATGTACACCAGGAGAATGAAAAAACGGTTAGGATTTTTGTAAGCAGCAATGATGATCTGCGAGCCGAAGTTTTCCATTTTGCTGTAAAAAACAATTGGGTGTTACTGGCTATGGGGTTTGATGATCAGTCAGTTGAACAGGTATTCCGTAAGCTCACTTTTGAATCAAAACAATCATAAAACAATTTTTATACTTACATTTGCAGCGCTAAAAAAATACGCTACTATTTATTTTAAATATAAAATGGGATATTTATTTACCTCCGAGTCCGTATCCGAAGGACATCCGGATAAAGTTTCAGACCAGATATCAGATGCTTTATTAGATGAATTTTTAAGACAGGACCCTGAGTCGAAAGTTGCCTGCGAAACCCTTGTTACAACCGGATTGGTTGTTTGTGCGGGCGAAGTAAAAACACAAGCCTGGGTCGATATCCAGAATGTTGTCAGAGACGTTTTAAAGAGTATTGGGTATACCAACTCTGCTTATAAATTTGAAGCTGAGTCCTGTGGGGTAATATCAGCTATACACGAGCAATCACCTGATATAAACCAGGGTGTTGAACGTGAAAAGGAAGAAGAACAGGGCGCCGGCGACCAGGGTATGATGTTTGGTTACGCCTCACGCGAAACGGATGAATACATGCCTCTGCCTCTTGATCTTTCACATATCCTTTTGCAGGAACTTGCTGCCATAAGGAAGGAAGGAAAACTGATGCCTTATCTGCGTCCCGATTCCAAAGCACAGGTTACTGTAGAATATGATGATAATCATCAGCCTGTACGTATAGATACCATTGTAGTTTCTACACAACATGATGAGTTTGTATTGCCTGCAGGTAAATCAAAGGAAGAAAAGCAAAAGGCTGAAAAAGAGATGCAGGAAAAAATCAAAACGGATATTCAGAAGTTCCTGATTCCCCGGGCTGCCAATATTTTGCCTGACCGCATCAGACCCCTTTTTATCAATGGTTTCAAACTTCTGGTAAACCCAACCGGCAAGTTCGTTATTGGTGGTCCGCATGGTGATAGCGGACTTACCGGCCGCAAAATCGTAGTGGATACCTATGGTGGCAAAGGTGCACATGGTGGTGGGGCGTTTTCAGGAAAAGACGCAAGTAAAGTAGACCGTTCTGCTGCATACGCAACCCGTCACATTGCCAAAAACATGGTTGCCGCAGGAATTGCCGATGAGGCACTTGTGCAGGTAGCTTATGCCATTGGCGTTGCAGAACCCGTAGGACTTTATATAAATACTTATGGTACGGCGAAAGTAAACCTGTCGGATGTGGAAATTGCTGCAAAAATCAAAGAAATATTCGATCTGAGACCTTATGCCATAATTAATCGCTTTGGATTAAAAAATCCCATTTTCCTTCCCACCTGTACTTATGGTCATTTCGGAAGAACACCTTTTACGCGTGAAGTAGAAGTAAAATACCAGGATAAGAATACCCGTGAAAAGGTAATTGAAAATGGTAATAAAATCTATGTAAAAAATGTTGAATTTTTTGCCTGGGAAAAACTGGATTATGTTGACAAACTGAAATCAGAATTTGGGATATAACCAACAACCGTCTGAATAGAAAAAAGGACCTTACTACCGGTAAAGTCCTTTTTTTATTATATAATCAAAAACCTTTTCCGGAAGCATAAACCTTGCCGGTTTATTTTCCATGAATGATTCCCTGATGTAGGTTGATGATATATCCAATAAGGGAGCTTTTATCAAATGCATTGTTGGATGGGATAAAAACCTGTTAGACTCAAAACCCGGTCTTGGATAAACATAAATATCAATCATTTCCATGATTTTTTCAAAGTTTTTCCAGCGGTCAAAAGCTTCCAGGTTATCTGTGCCAATGATGAGTACAAATTTTTTTTCAGGATATTTCTCGCGAAGTGCTTCAAGAGTATTGTGAGTATATTGTGGAGCTGGCATTTTAAACTCAATATCACAAATACTGAATTTAGGATTTCCTGAAACAGCAATTTCAAGCATTTCTTTTCGGATTTCCTGACCGGTTATTTCCTTTTCTGTTTTAAAAGGATTTTGTGGTGAAATTACAAACCAAATCTCATCCAGATCAGTATGCGCGGTCAAATATTCAGCAATGATCAGATGTCCTGTGTGCACAGGATCAAACGACCCAAAAAATAACCCGGTTTTATGAGATTTCTCTGACATCAAATTAATCTTTATGTAAAAAATCTGTTATGGCCTTTTGGGTTTGATCAATGGCAGTTTGCAGATCATCATTAATAATCTTTACATCAAACCGATCGGCAAAACCAAGTTCGTATTCAGCCTTGCTTATACGCTTTTTAAGCGATTCAGGGGTTTCTGTTCCCCGCCCTGTAAGTCGGTTTCTCAACTCATCAACCGATGGAGGCATAATAAATATGGCCAGGGAATTATCAGGATACTGCTTTTTAATATTTAATCCGCCTACTACATCCACATCAAAAATAACATGATTACCCTTACCCCAAATACGTTCAACTTCTGAGTGTAATGTACCGTAAAAACTTCTTGCATAAACTTCTTCCCACTCCAGGAATGCCCCTTCATCAATTTTCCGAAGAAAATCATCTTCCGAAAGGAAATAATAATCCTTGCCATGAACTTCTCCCTCCCTGGGAAGACGGCTGCATGCAGAAACAGAAAATTCAAGCATAGGAAGTTGAGGCAAGATGGCTCTGACAATAGTTGTTTTTCCCGATCCTGACGGCGCACATACAATAATTAGTTTTCCTTTCATTACTATTATTTTTCTTCGGAAAGTGTTTTTTCTGTTATCAGGGTTTTACAACACATTCATGAGTTGCTCTTTTATCTTTTCCAGTTCATCCTTCATTTGAACGACTATCTTCTGAATTTCAGCATCATTGGCCTTACTTCCAATAGTATTGATTTCACGTCCTATTTCCTGTGATATAAACCCTAGTTTTTTACCTCCTGTATTTGTTTCATGAAGGGTTTCATTAAAATAATCCAGGTGTTTTCTTAATCTTACCTTTTCCTCAGTAATATCAAGTTTTTCAAGATAAAAAATTACCTCCTGCTCAAACCGGTTTTCGTCTGTTTTTACATTTTCACCCATTTCTTTTAGCGAGCGATAAATCCTGTCTTTAACTGTATTTATTCTCTCCTTTTCAAAGGGAATAATCTCTTCAAGCAGGTTTCTGATCTTTTTTTCTCTTTTCAGTATATCGTTATAGAGATGCTCCCCTTCTGAACGCCGATACTCATTGGTCTGTTCCGTTGCATCTTTAACAGTCTGTTCAATTACCTCCCATTCTTCAGATGATACTTCTTCCTGTTGGGTTTTTAGGACATCGGGCAGTCTAAGCAGGTCTGGTAAAAAATCATCGGATATCTGTGTATCAAGCCTGGCGGCCACATCTTTCAGTTCCTGAAAGTATTTCATGAGCATAGGTTTATTGATGGCACAGCTTGTTTGTGCACCCTCCTGCTCAACAGTAATTACCAGTTCTATCTTTCCACGTTCCATGGATGAACTTAGCATATTGCGGAAAATATTTTCGCGTTCACGATAAATATTTGGAGTTTTGATATTCAAATCAAGGTTTTTACTATTGAGAGACCTGATTTCAACCTTTATAGTTTTATCGCCAAAACGGCAAACAGATTTGCCGTAGCCTGTCATAGAATTAATCATAAAGCATTTTTTTGCAAACCTAATGGATTTTTTCCAAAACCCCGTTTTTTTTAAATCATAAACATATAAATAAAAAAGGCCCTGAAACCAGAGCCTTTTTTAAAACTTATATCATTCTTCTACTTAAGCTACCTGACCCCGCTCTGTTATCATTTCATCATTGTTCTCATCTTCATCTTCTTTTTTCTCTTCTTCTGAGAAACCAACCCTGTCCATTGAACCCCATGTTTTTTCACCTATGAAGTATTTGAAGTTTCCTCTTATACTAAACATAAGTATGAAAGGGTGGTAGAAGATGGGTTCGAGCATAGCGGTAAAGAGCATGATTACAATTTCACGTTTCCGTTTATACCGGTGGAAAGACAATTCTTCAAAAAGAATTGCCCAGTGCGAAAGTGTCACTGCAAAAAAGTAAACCACAGCCAAAAGCAGGAAAAAAAATGGCCAGTTGGGTATTCCCAGTATGGCAATAATGATAAAATAGATGATTCCTATAAATTCCATAATGGGAGCAAACCATTCAAAGAAGAACCAGTATGGATGCCCCAGAAGCCCGAGGCTTTTGTACTTTGGATTAAAAAATAACCTGAAATGCATGAAGAGACTTTCCATATTTCCTCTTGTCCACCGGTCACGTTGTCTTCCCAAAACCTTAAGCGATGCAGGCACCTCTGTCCAGCATAACGGGTCGGGAATATAAATTACTCTGTATTTCTCTTTCTGCTCAGACATATATCGGCGCATGCGGACAATAAGCTCCATATCTTCGCCCACCAAATTGGTGTTGTAACCTCCAACTTTCAAAACTATTTCGCGATTAAACATCCCAAAGGCTCCGGATACCAGCAACAAACCATTAAGTTTGCTCCAGGCCATACGTCCCATAAGGAAGGAACGTGTATATTCAAGCACCTGTACACGGGGAATAAACCTTTTGGGTAATTTAACTTCAGTAATGCGCCCTTCTTCAATTTTACAGGAGTTGGCAATTCGGATTACCCCGCCCGAAGCAATAATTTTACGCTTGGTTTCTTCCAGGAAAGGCTTGGCCATAATTAGCAATGCATCTTCAACAAGAACTGAATCCACATCTACAACAGAGATAAATTCTTTTTGTGAGAAGTTAGTGCCTGCATTGAGAGCATCAGCTTTACCCCCGTTTTCTTTATCTATCACCACCAGTTTATTAAAAGCCTTGTTTCGTGATTTATAAATCGCCTTGATGGGTTTTGTGCCTATTTTTTGTTCATAAATAACATCAACAGGCTCAAGATTATAGGCCTTTATAACTTTCTTCATTGTATCATCTGTGCTCCCATCGTTAACTATTATTACTTCAAAATCATTATAATGAAGCGACATAAGACTTCTGATATTATCAATAATCGTCTTTCCTTCATTATATGCGGGTGCAATTACCGAAATGGATGGTGCCAGTGGTGATGACAGCAAAACCTTATAGTCGATATAAGAGTTTTTCCGGATATATTGCAGCATGGATAAAGCTGAAAAACCAGCCAGTGCAACATATGACCCAAAGATGAAAATGGTAATGATAATTATACCATTTTCAATAAAAAATTGAAGGGTTCTGAAAAATTCTATCATGATTATTGGTTTTGTTTTACATTTATTATCATGTTACTAAGCGTGGTATCGGCATCTTTAGAAAGCTCATCCAACTGATTGTTACCTTCCTGTCCAAGCGAAGTAAGCATTTGCAGTGCAAGCATCCTGATTTTGAAAGAGTTGTCAGGGTCCCGGATAACATCTGCAAGGAATGGTAAATCATCGGCTGAAACAACAGGATCAAGAGATTCAATAATTTCATAGCGAATCCTTCTGGGTAAAAGATCCTCAAGACTTTTTGCTTCAATTAAACCTGGTTTCTTATCCTTATCTTTTTCTTCAAACTCCCTGAGTATCTCCTGCAAGCGGTAGGTTTCATCTCTGTAAAGTAGTTTAAGTTCAGGGATGTAATCTACAGATTCCATAGGTTTCAACGCTTTTGTAGCAGCCAGTCTGATTTCGGGATACTCATGAAAAAGTAGTTGCTTAACCCTTGGAATCGTTTGCACATGCTTAAAAAGCATAATCATACGTAAAGCAAACATAATAACTGAATAATTATCGCTATCAAGCCAGGGTTCAAAAGAGTCAATATTAATCTGGTGATAAACAAGAGTATCGTAAATGTTTATCATTTCCCAGTCAGAAAGTTCATATGTAAGGTCATTCAGAAATGCAAGAGGCTCTTCTTCAGAAAGCTTCACCATGGCAACCTGAGCTTCTACACGAATATTTGGGTTTTTTGAATTGGTGAAACTTAAAATGTAATCATTTGCATCTTTTACATCCATCTGTGCCACTTCGCGAAATCCTTTGGATTTGGTATGCCAACGTCTGTTGTAAACCTTTCGGAGAGAATCCTTATGTAAATCCATGTCAAAGTAAAGGTCGCGCAATTTTGATGCAGCTTCACCATATAGATTTGAGTGCAAAAATCTTAATTCATCAATTAAAATCTGCCTGTTTTTTATGTTATTTACACCACGAAATGCAACAGATTGAATCTCATCATTGAACAGAAAATCGGCCAGTTGCTCCTGGTATTCCTGTTTAAGAACCTGGTCTCTTTTCCATCTTCTGGATTTAACCTGACGGTTAACAATAATAACCACAAACAAAACCAAAAGACTGATGAGAAGATAAGCAAGAATTACAAGAAGAACCTTAACCTTGAGGGGTGCCTCAATGTAGACGGTTCTGATACGTTGCCAAATGCTTTGCGAATCATTATTACCTAAAACAGTCAGAGCTTCACTTTCGCTGTTAAACAAATTTAATATATTGTCGGATGAAATAAATTGCAAAACAACCTGCTCCCTGAAAACCGGCACTACTTCTGCTGAAGACCTGGTAATATTAAAAGTCATCTGTATAAAGAAGACTGCAATGACTGTAAAAAGGATTTTTTTTCCGGATAATACCATGAGCTGAAACTATAAATTCACAATTTTGCTGGTTATTTTTAAAAACGATAAATCAGACCACCTTCGAAGACCACCGGATCACCCCACAGAACTTCTGAAACATCTGAATCGTAGAATTTATATCCTACACCTGCCTTTAGTAAAAATCTCTGAGAAAATTTGTGTTGATAGGTAAGCATGGCTTCAAACAAGGTGCCTCCCAAATCATAAACTTCTCCTCCAATAAATCTGTCAAAATCTGCGGAGAACCCTCTTCCGAGCATCAGATTCAGATAATGGTCCGATGTGCTGAAAAATCTTCTTAAAGTAAGGAAATATGACTGTGCATCGGGGTCACTTCCGTCTGATGAAAAAGAGAAATAGGGTCGGAATGAGAAATAGTACTTTTTTAAATACTTACTCAAAGAGCCAGTCAAGATCAAAAGGTCTTTATTATCAAAATTCAGCAGCCTGAAGCCTGCAGATAATTCCCATGATGACGGCAGCGCCTGGAAAAGCTCAAATCCAAAACGGGTAAATGGAAAAATCTCACTCTCTGGGGCAACTCCTGCATTGAGGTAAAGATAAGTGCCAGGTCTTACGGTCGGATATGCATCCAGCTCAATTTGCCAGTCATTAATACCATAACGATTGGCCACATTAGTTCTTAATACCGTAGGGCCAAAAACCCTGGTTCTTCTGCCCATCTCAGCATAAAACAAATGCCATGGATCACCTTCTGATTCAATAAAATAATATCCTTTATATCCCAAACCTATATGATTCAAATACCTTGTGGTTTCTATGGTGTTCAGCAAATCTTTCGCTTCGCGGTAAGTAGGATCAAGATCAAGAATCTGGTTAATAATAACAACTGCAGCCGTTTCGTCTCCTGACTCCTTCAGCGCCAATGCTTTGCGGTATAACAAATGAGTGTTGTTCGGATGGTCTACAAGAGCAATATCAATATACCTCATTGCATCTTCAAAGTTCTTTGACCACATTTCTACATCAATTAAAGCATATAACGCATCTCTGTTTCCAGGAACTTTCTCACGTAATTCTTTCAATATTACTCTCGCATCATCATAGCTACCCTCCCATGCATAGGTTCTTGCTTTAAGGATTGCTGCATCATGATATTCAGGATGCGTCCTTAATATCTCTTTGCACAACTCTCTTGCCTGAGCATACAGTTGATTATTTGCTAAATCACGGGCCCTGTTGAATGTAATATCAGGATTTGCAGAGCCCCTTAGTGCCTGAGCATAAGAATCGGATACCGCAAAGGTAAATACCAGTAAAAGAAAGCTAATGAAAAAGGTGAGCTTTATTGGTATGGTTACTAAAATCTGGTTGTAGGATTTCATCTGGATAAAACTAATTTAAGTTATTGGTCAGATGGAACTTACATGAATGAGCTTATTCATTGTCTTTTTTGAGCCCGGTAATCATCTAAGTTTCATTCGAAAATAATTTACTTATGTCATTTGTCGAATAGAACCTGCATGATTTATATTTTCATTATAATTTGGAGTAATCATTTCCCATGCAAGTTTCATTATTTACAGGTTTTTAAAAAAATCACGCAAATATCATTATCTAACAGTTCATTTTTATTCTGATTCAAAAAAAGTGGATTGCAGTTTGAAATTTTTTAAACCAAAACTGAAAGACCGTTTAATATAGTTTCACCTTTTAAGAAGAAACCTTTTTACCCTAATTGAAAGCTCATTGGGGCTAAATGGCTTGGTAAGATAATCATCAGCTCCAAGTTTAAAAGCTTCAATAATTGTTTCCTCATTACCTACTTTAGATAATACGATAATAGGCGTTGATTTACTCAACTCATTTCTGGTTAAATTAATAATTTCCAGTCCACCTGTAAATGGCATCAGAAGGTCTGTAATGATAAGGTCAAATTCATCCGTTTTTATCTTTTCACTGGCAGAGCGACCATCATTGGCGACCTCTACCTGATAACCCTCTCTTTGCAATTTGTGCTCAATTGCCTTGATCATCATGAAATCATCCTCGCACACTAATATTTTTGCCATAATAGTTTTATTTTAAGATATTGAATTTAGCCAGGTTTTATAGTTGTCAAATATATTATACTGATGTGATAATCTTGTAAGTATTTCACAGAATAATTCATATACTCCATCTTTTTATTATG
>SKSE01000085.1 GCA_007118135.1 Bacteroidales bacterium
AAGTTATCCAGTTTTGTTTTGTCAAAATCCTGGGCAAAACCGAAATGACTTAAAAGCCCAATTGCTAAGATTAAAAATAATTTCCTTTTCATTTTTTTGATTTTTTAAATTACAGCCAGTTTTTTATCACCACAATCGTCGAATGTTACTTTAAGATAATTGTGTTTAACTTTTTAATCATTAAAATTAGAACACAGGAATTGTTAAAATGAGTTGAATGTGTTAACGCTGGAGATGAATTAGTTAACGCCGGGTTTTGTTGAGAGAACGTTTTCAGGAAGGTTCTAAACCGGCACTGCAAATAACACCCTGGTGCCCCTGGCTTCTCCGTTATCATGGTACAGGTCTTCAATTTCAAAATGGACGGGGTGTTTGGATTTGCGGTTGATCACATCAATACGCCTTCGGGTAATATCTATGGCCATAGATTTATGGTCCTTATCCTGTTTCTGAAGAATCTCTCCGGCTTTTTTCCGTCCAACACCATTATCCTCAATCTCAATGTTAATGAAATCATTGCGTTGCTGAATACTGATGGTGATAAGTCCTTTGATTTCCATGGGTTTAATTCCATGCTCGATGGCATTTTCAATAAAAGGTTGCGCCAGCATGGGTGGTATTAAGAAACTTTCAGTATCCATGTGATCTTCCACATTGATATGATAATCAAATTTATGTGTAAATCTAACCTTTTGAAGTTCCAGGTAATTCTTAATGGTAGCTATTTCTTTGGAAAGGGGTATACGTTCATTATCACTACTGTCAAGGATATTGCGCATGAGTTTGGAAAAGCGCGAAATATATTTTACAGCCTTTTCAGGTTCTTCATTCAAAATGGAACTCTGAATGCTGCCCAAGGAATTGAAAATAAAGTGCGGGTTGAGTTGTGAGCGAAACATCTTCAGTTGGAGGGTAATTTTTTCATGTCCGTTTTTCAGATTGCTATGCCTGAGATATAATAAAATCCAAAGTAGCATGATAGCAATAAAGGCCACCATTATTATGATTATAAGCCTTGCTCTGGTTTCCTTTATCTGCATCAGTTCTTTTTCTCTTTGCAGTAAAAGAAGCTCCTGCCGGTTTTGTTCCGTTTCGTAGCGGGCTTCTATTTCTGCAAGGTAACGCCCGGTTTCCAGGGTAAAAAGCTGATCCTTTATTTCCTGATAATGCTTATAACAAATAAATGCCTGTTCCAAATTACTCATTGAAAAATATATGTCAGAGAGATTTTGCCAGGCCTCCATTTTAATCCCCGGGATATTGACATTCTTTGCAAAATAGAGCCCTTCTTCATATCTGGCAATTGCCTGATCCAGGAGTTGGTTTTTCATTAACAGATTGCCTTGTTTGATTAGCAGCCTTGCTATGCCGGCAGGCATGTCCAGTTGTCCAAACATCTCTTGTGACTGTCCGTAACTTTCAAGAGATTCATTAAAATAATTCTGATGATTGTAAAAATCTCCCATACATTCAGCTATTTCTGCCATGCCGGGCAGGTAATCCATTTGCCTATATATTCTGTTTGCTGTGTTGTAGTAATGCAGTGTACTGTCGGGCTGATTAGAGATAAGAAACAAATCTCCCAAAGCAGTCAATGCTTCAGCCTCGCATCTCTGAAAACCTCCATCACGACTATATCTCAGGCTCAGCCAATAGTACTCAGATGCAAGATGTGGTTTACCCCAATCTTTGTATAACGTCCCAATTTTGTAATAGGTAGATGCAAAGCTCTCGCTGGCAAAAAGCATATATATGGCATCGCGTCTGGTTCTGTTCAATTCACTCTCCAATATCTCACTTTTAACTTCCAAAGCGGAATTGTACCAATTCAATGCTTCAATAAATTTTCCCTGAATGGCATAAATTTCTCCTATTTTTTCATAACACATAGCCACACCCAGGAGATCGTTATGTTCCTTGCGAACCTGAATACTTTTTAACAGATCTTCCCTTGCTAATTTTAACTCACCGGTGCGGATCAATATGGCCGCTCTCTCTTCGAGCTGGTTTACGGCATTGATGGACCAAAGGCGGAATGAGGGATAAATACCAGGATCATTTATTTCTGTCTCATAATCCTTGTATATCTGATCAAAATAACGGAAACTTTCATCAATGTATACAAGTGCTGAATCATACCTACCCCAGTGACTATAAATTCTGGCTGCTCTTCCTAATATTTTGGCAATATAAAACTCAGTTTTCAGGGATTTTGCATCCAGACCATCCAAATTATTCAGCAAATCAAGTACTATGTCGAGAGCTCGTTTATACTCTCCATCATTTGCCAGTATTATACTCAGATTCTCATAGATTGAAGGCAAATTTAAACAACTCAATCCCAGATAATCAACATTGGCATTCAGAATTGAGAGAACAGACTCAAAATGTTCTTTTTTTTGAGTTACATCATTATTAAGGATAGCTTGCCGCATCAAAAACTGATGTGCTTCCAGGTGAGCAAACCATGATACCTCTTTATCCAGAAACTCCAGCGGTTTTCGCGAATAGAAAACTGCCGAATCCATTTGATTAATTCTTATCATAGCTTGTCGTGCCGATGTCCATACCCTTGATTTCAAGGTCCAATGGGTATGATCATCAAAAAATGTTTCAGCCTTTCTGAGAAGTTTTAAGGATTGCAACGTATCATTTTTTTCTTTTATAAAATAGTCGGCAAGCAAAAAATGAGTCATTACCCTGCCATGATTATAATCCAGTTCTTCTGATAGTTCCATAGCTTCCATTAGCCACGGTTTATATTCTTTTCCTGGCACTTTGGCCCTGTTCATGCTATTGGAAAGCTCGCATAATATATAAACCTTTTCAGGGCCTTCGGCAGCTTTTAATAACTTTTTCAGACTATCGGTATTGGGCACCGAATTAAACCAGGAAAGGGTATTCCCATTAATTCCAAGCACATAGTCTTCCTGTCCCGCTAAGTCCAGCGAAAGAATGAATAACAGCCCTATTAAGATGAATCTGGTCATCTTGTCAGGATTAATGGTTTGTCAATCGTTCCAGAATTTCAAGCAGTTCTTCGCGCTTGCGGGAGGCAACAGGTATTTTAATATCCCCTTCCAATACTATCGATCCGCCTTCGGCCCTTTCAAATCTTCTGATCCGTTTCATGTTGATCAGGTAACTTTTATGTATCCTGAAGAATCCGCTGTCGGAAAGCAAATCTTCATATTCCTTTAAAGTTGCCGATACCATAATCTGCTTATGGTCGGAGAGGTGAAAACGTGTATAGTTATTATCAGACTGGCAATAAAGAATATCCTGAACCGGAACAAGATAAATGTTATCGTGTGTTTTTATGATGATTTTCTGATGGTTTTTTCCGTCGGGTTGGATAAATTTCTGCAAGTTTGAAATTTGAGCATTAAAATCATTCTGCATAATGGCGGCAGCCCTGGCAGCTGCACGGCACAGTTCATCAGGATCAACGGGCTTTAAAAGGTAATCAAGGGCACTGAATCGGAAGGCCTTTATGGCGTACTGATCGAAGGCGGTAATAAAAATAATCTTGAAGTTGATGGGCTGCAGAGCATCTAAAAGGTCAAATCCTGAACCATCCTGAAGATTAATATCGAGCAAAACCAAATCGGGCCCGTACTTTTTTACAGCTTCAACACCGGTTTTTACACCATCGGCATGTGCTATAACATTCAGGTCAGGACAATACAGCTTTACCATTTTATCAATGTTAAGCCGCTGATGCTCCTCGTCGTCTATGATGATTGTACGAAGCATATGTTGCTTCCTTTTATCTGCTAAAAGTAAATATATTTCTTTGAATTTCAAAGATTAAAGATGTGTTTTAATCGATTGTAAAATATTATCATCAATTTTCTGATGATTTTTATCACGAATTAATGGTTAATCAGTCAGTTTTTGTCATTTAACAAAAATTAATACGGCGTTTTGTCCTGTATTATTCATGGTTTACACTGGTTTCAAATCTATTGATGGGTAATCTTACAATTCCGAATGTTTCATTTTTTTTTCATATGTTTTAAAAAAGCATTCCAATAAATATGTATGCATATATTTGGGCAAAATTTTCAAAAAGTACACCTCACTTCTTTCAATATCATGAATAACCTGATTTCAACAAAACAACTGAAAATCCTTGTTCTTTGCGTTTTCCTGTTTTCGGGAATAATGCATTCACGGGCACAAACCCACCGTCAGCCCGGACTGCGTGATAATACTCCTGAAGTATTTGCTTTTACCCGTGCCAGGGTGGTAACAAAACCGGGTGTTATCATTGAAAATGCCACACTGGTAATCCGAAACGGTATCATTGAAGCCGTCGGGCAAAATATTCAGGTTCCGGCCGATGCATGGCAAGTGGATCTATCGGGCAAAACCATCTATCCGGGATTCATTGAAAGCTACTCGAACGTGGGCATGCCCGATGCCAAAACCATTGCCGAATCAGCTGAGAAGCTCCCACAGGATGGCAGGCACTGGAATCCTCAGGTAAGAAGTCACTTCAGCAGTTCGCTGGCTTATAATTATGATGAGAAGAAAGCTGCAACGCTACGTTCAATGGGATTTGTAGCTGCACATACACTTTCTGATGCAGGTGTTTTCCGCGGAAGCGGATCCGTAGTAAAGCTTGCTGAGGATATTCCTTCCAGGCAGCTTGTCAAAACAGATATCTCGCAGGGACTTTCCTTCAGCAGAACCACAGAACTGGATCGTGGTTATCCCACTTCTGTTATGGGTGCTATTGCGCTGATCAGGCAAAGCTTTTACGATGCCCAATGGTATAGCAGGGTTAAAAACGATCCATTTGCCAAAACAGAGCTGAATCCTGCCATAGGCAGCATTGCACATGCCATGGACAACCGGATGCCCTTTGTTATTGAAACAGAAGATGAACAATATCTGATGCGTGCAGCAAATATTGCCCGTGAGTTTTCACTGAATTTATGGGCAGCAGGCAGCGGATATGAATACCGCAGGGTTGATCAGATAAAGAATTCCGGTGTTTCAATCATACTGCCGCTTAACTTTCCAGAAAAACCGGATGTACTCGCTCCTGAAAAAAGTATCAATGTATCACTGGAAACCTTGCGCCACTGGTACCTTGCACCCGAGAATCCGTCAAGTCTGCATAATGCCGGCGTTACTTTTGCCATTACTGCTGCAGGAATCGATAAGCCTGACAATTTTCTGAAAAACCTGAGAACCGCCGTTAACAGGGGTTTACCCAAAGAAAAAGCATTGGAAGCGCTTACTTTAAGACCTGCAACAAAACTTGGAATTGGCCATCTTTACGGAAGTCTGGAGAAAGGCAAAACAGCTAGCTTCATCATCACCAACGGGGACATTTTTGATAACAACACCCAAATTGAAGAAGTATGGGTGGCCGGTAAGCAGCACAAAATTGAAGAAACCGAACGTCCGCTGGAAGGCAAATGGCTCACAGCAGGCGGTTATATGGATAGTATTACCATTTCCCTGCAATACAGAAACAATCGTCTGCAAGGTGAACTTCTGAACCGGGAAGAAGAAACCCTGGCAAAACTTGTAAATCTAAGATTTGAGAATGGCAGATTATCTTTTCGCATTCCACGTGATACCATCTGGAGCGGTATGCGGCTTTCGGCAACCGTATCGGAAAATGAAATGCTGGGGTTTGGGGAAACCGCTTCAGGTAGCGTTTTCAACTGGAAGGCAGAAAAACAGCCCGTTGAATCATCTGACAGAAAAGAAAATAAAAAGTCGGAGACAGCAGAATCTCTTGATTTGCCTGTATTATATCCTTCCATGGAGTATGGTGTGAAAAGCATCCCCGGGCAGGTGGAAACGCTCCTGGTGCAGAACGCCACTATCTGGACCCAGGGACCCGATGGTATTCTTGAAAATGCTGATATGCTTGTTAGAAATGGAAAGATTGCACAAATTGGCTGGAATTTAAATGTCCCGGCAAATGCGCTGGTTATTGATGCAGCAGGAAGGCACGTAACTCCCGGACTCATTGATCCCCATCTGCATACCAGCATTGCAGGCGGCGTTAATGAAACCGGCGATGCCATAACTTCTGAGACAAGAATTTCGGATGTTATTGACGCCAACAATGTGTGGATTTACCGCTTACTTGCAGGTGGGCTTACCACTGCTAATCTTTTCCACGGATCTGCCAACCCCATTGGCGGACAGAGTGCTGTTATAAAAATGCGCTGGGGCGGTCTTCCTGATGATCTGTGGATGCAGGATGCCATGCCCGGATTGAAATTTGCCCTGGGAGAAAACGTTAAACGCTCACCCGGCCGATACCCCAATTCACGCATGGGTACTGCACAGATCATTGAGGATTCTTTCCTTGCAGCGTTGCAGTATGAGAAAGACAAAACTGCCAGCCAGGGAAGCCGCAGACGCGATGTAAAGCCCTTCAGAAGAGACCTGCAACTGGAACCCATTCTTGAGGTACTGCAGGGCAAAAGACTGGCACACGTGCATGCCTACCGCCAGGATGAAATGCTCATGATGATGCGTCTGGCTGAAAAGTACGGCTTTACCATTGCATCCTTTGAGCATACTGTGGAAGGATACAAAATTGCCGATGAGCTTCGCAAACACGGCGCAGCAGCTATCATCTGGACCGACTGGTCATCCTTTAAAATGGAAGCATACGACGCCATACACCAGAATGCAAAACTACTGCTGGATGCGGGCGTGCTTACCAGTCTGCATTCCGACAATACCCAGCTGGCCACCCGCATGAACTGGGAAGCCGGCAAAACATTACGCTCCGGAGTTAGTGAAGTGGATGCCATGAATATGCTCACCATGAATCCTGCTAAGATTATCAGGCTCGACCACCGCATCGGTTCGCTGGAACCGGGCAAAGATGCCGATTTTGTCATCTGGAACGGGCATCCCCTTTCATCCTTTACCACTGCCGACCAAACCTGGATAGAAGGCAGAAAGTATTTTGACAGAGATGAAGATGAAAAATTACAGAAAAGGGTAATAAAAGAAAGAGCTTTAATTATTGATCATATAATTGAAGGAAAATAAATAAGAAGTTTTATTTCAACCAACACTTTTAGATGAAAAACAGCATCATAATATATATTCGGCAAACAGTAAAATTATCCCGATACCTGGGTCTTACCATCCTGCTTACAAGTATGTTTTCCGTGTCACAAGCACAGGTGCCAGCGCCCCAGCAGGACCGACCCATAGTCCTTAAAGGAGCAGTCATTCATACATTAACCGGACCATCCATTGAAAACGGAATATTGCTGATGGAAAATGGTAAGATCACGGCAGTTGGAAACGATATTCAGATACCTGAAAATGCCATCGTAAAAGAACTGGATGGCAGGCACATCTACCCTGCCCTGATACACGGACGTAATCTCATGGGACTTACCGAGATCGGCCAGGTGCAGGTAACTTCCGATTTCAGTGAACTGGGCACCATCAATCCCAACGTCAGAGCCGAAACGGCTTATCATCCGGCAAGCACCCATATTGGCGTGGCTGCTGCCAGCGGGATCGGGGTAACGGTTATCACTCCATCAGGTGGACTCATATCCGGATTATCGGCAGCCATGTTTACCGATGGCTGGACATGGGATCAGATGATATTGAAAGCACCTGTGGGACTGGTTGTAAACTGGCCCAATATGCTGAACAACAGAAATTTATCGCAACAGCTTAATGAATTGCAGGAAGCATTTGACAAGGCCCGCAGGTATCACCACGCCCGCAATGCATCCGACAGCCACCCCATTGACATTCGCTGGGAAGCCATGCGACCGGTTTTTGATGGTGAACAGACTGTTTTCCTGCAGGCCAATGAAATCAGCCAGATACAGGCTGCCATCAGCTGGGCAGAAAAGGAAAACATCCGCATAGTTCTTACCGGAGCAAGAGATGCGGGCTACATTGCTAAACAACTGGCGGAAAAAAATATTCCCGTTATGGTTGGCGGAGTAATTGGCGGGCCGGCAAGGCAGTGGGAATTCTATGGTGAAGCCTATGCCCTTCCTGCAAAACTGTACCGTGCAAGAGTGAATTTTTTCATTGCCGGCGACATGGGTACAGCATCCGCATACCGTCTCCCCCATCATGCCGCGGCAGCCGTGGCATTTGGTTTACCCGAAGATGAAGCCATAAAAGCAATCACCCTGTATGCCGCCCAAATACTTGGCCTGGATGACCAAATGGGCAGCCTGGAACCCGGCAAAGATGCAAGCATTATCGTTACCGATGGAAATCCCCTTGAATTCTCCACCCGTGTTGAATTGATGTTTCTGCAAGGCAGACAAATTGACCTGTACAGCAAGCATCAGCAGCTTTACGACAAATATCAGATCAAACAGGAACAGGTGAGGTAGGTTTTCCGTATAATCAGGAAGCTTCCAATTCCTCTGGAAGTTGGAAGTTCCCTGAAAGGAACTGGAAACTTGCGGAGCAATTTCCAGCTTCCGGATTATTCCAATAAAAAACGGGAACAGCCCAAAACCATTCCCGTTTTTTATGGAATAAACTGATTTTACTTCAGTCCGCTCTGTCTTAAAAAGTGATTAATATCAGGTTCCTGGCCACGGAAGCTTACATAGGCTTCCATACCTTCATACAAGGCATTATTGGCTAAAATGTAATGACGGAAACGTTCAGCAAGTTCCTGGTTAAACAAATCTCCTGATTCTTTGAAGGCCATGAATGCATCAGCATCCAATACTCCGGCCCACCTGTAAACATAATAGCCCGCAGCATAACCGGTTCCGAAAATATGCCCGAAGTAGGTTGTTCTCCACCTGGGTATAATCTCATCTGGCAGCCCAATCCTCATCATGGATTCTTTTTCAAATCCTATCACATCGATATCATCACCATGGTCGGTGGTGTGCCAGTCCATATCTAAAAAGGCCGATGCAAGGTATTCAACATTTATGAAACCCTGATTGAAATGTTCTGCTCTGCGCAGGCGGCTTATAAGCTCATCAGGGATGGGCTCTCCTGTTTCGTAATGTATTGCATAAGTTTTCAGCAATTCAGGCTCTCCTGCCCAGTTTTCGAGTATCTGCGAGGGCAGTTCCACAAAGTCTCTGGGTACACTGCGGCTGGTTCTTCTGAAATTTCCTTTGGCAAAGAAATTATGAACTGCATGGCCAAACTCATGGAAATAGGTAGTGGTTTCATCCCAACTGAGCATGGCTGGCTTATCACCTGACGGACGGGTAAAGTTCATAACGATGTTAACAATAGGCGAAACCCACTCACCATCTTCCCATCCTCCACTGCGGTATGTACCACACCATGCTCCCTGTCTTTTACCCGGACGAGGATGCGGGTCAATGAAAAGGATAGCCAAATGCGATCCGTCATTGTCGAACACTTCGTATACCTCGACCTCTTCATGATATACCGGCACCTCGGGGCGGGGTTCAAAGGTGAGTCCCCAAAGCTTATTGGCAAGCATAAAGTTTCCGCGTTTAACATTATCAAGAGTGAAATAGGGATTTACCTCATCATCGTCCAGTTCGTATCTCTCCTGGCGCAGTTTTTCAGCATAATACCACCAGTCCCATGCTTCAAGTTTGAAATCTCCACCTTCCCGCTCGATTATTGACTGTTTCATATCTCTTTCTCTGTTTGCCCTTAATACGGCCGGCTCCCAGACCTGGTTCAGGAAATCGTAAACATTATCCGGATTTTCAGCCATCTGAATATCTAGGAAGTATTCGGCATAATTATTAAAGCCAAGCAGTCTGGCCATTTGCATCCTTAACTGCATGAGCTCTGCAAAGAGCTCCTTGTTATCATTTTCGTTGTCATTGTTGCCACGTTCTCCATAAGCTGTCAGAATTTTTTCCCGAAAATCCCTTCTTTCAGAAAACTGCAGGAATGGGAGTCTGCTGGGATTATGCAGTGTAATCAGCCATTTGCCATTATGTCCGGCACGTTCGGCTGCCTCTGCAGCGGCTGAAACAACTCCTGCGGGGAGCCCTGCCAAATCGTCCTCATTTTCCAGTACAAGCTCAAATGCATTGGTCTCGGCAAGCATATTTTCTCTAAGCTCCAGTGATATCATGGACATCCTTTCATTCAAACGGGCCAGTTCTTTACGTTTCTCTTCAGGCAGTGCCGCCCCGTTGCGCTCGAAATCCCTGTAATACATTTCAACTACTCTGAGCTGCTCGGGGTTAAGGTTCTTTTCAAACCTGTTATCATAAACGAGTTGGATTCTGGCAAAGAGATCCTGGTTCATGCTTATATCATTGCTGTGGGCTGAAAGAAGAGGTGTTACTTCCCTTGCTATCTCCTGCAGTTGCGGATTTGTCTCCGCACTGCTCAACCCAAAAAATACCGGACTGATTCGCCTTAACAAACTACCGGCCTGGTCATAGGCAGTAATTGTATTTTGAAAGGTTGGTACTTCAGGATTGTTAATAATAGCATCAATTTCAGCTTTATGCTGACGTATTCCTTCCTCATAGGCAGGAATATAATGCTCTTCATCTATCAGATGGAAGGGTGGTGAACCAAACGGAGTATCCCATTCCACAAAAAAGGGATTTTCGTCGGCAGTTTTACATGCATTCAATATCATGCTCATTGTAAAAAAAATTAAAAGGAATCTTTTCATTTTGTTGATTTTTGGTTAGTATTTTAGGAAATAATAAAATTGTAAGTTGATTTAAGCAGCAATAATGATTAATCAGCTTTCAAATATACTTGAATTATGTGTTTTACACTTATAATAAACAGCATTTTTATGAGAATTTCTGAACAAATTGTAAGTAAAATCATATTTTCACAAAAACAAATTACATATACATAAAAATACCTTACAATTTCTTGGCTAATAAAAAACTATGTAGTATCTTTGCAAGCTTGAAAACAGACCCAAATACAAAAGTTGTTGATATTCAAACTTATTCATTATCATGTACATTAGCCAGGAAGTAAAAAAAGACATTTTTAAAAACTACGGCCAATCAGAAACCGATACAGGTTCAGCTGAAAGCCAGATAGCACTTTTCACCCACCGTATAAAGCACTTAACAGGACATCTCAAAAAAAATAAAAAGGATAAAGGCACGCAAAGAGCACTTATCAATTTGGTAGGTAAAAGAAGAAGATTACTTGATTACCTGAAAGATAATGAAATCAACAGGTATCGTGAAATCATCAAGAAATTGAACTTGAGAAAATAATCTTTCTCATAATCATAAAAGGGCAATTAAAAAATTAATTGCCTTTTTTTATAACACAGAGGATATGATATAAAAGACCCTATAAAAAGAAATATGAAGATTTAGCTCTTTTTATCCCCCGAACAACTGACAATTCAACCTGTTATTAAAACAGTAAAATAAATTATTAAATAAATTGCTTATCTCTCATCTGCTGAAATCAAAATCAAATTAATTTTAAGGATTAAGATTTGTATTACGACAAGATGAAAGAATTGATGAAATTAAATTAAAAGAAGAATTATGACGAACACGAAATTAGGAATTCAGAAGAACATTGAAATGGGTAACGGACAGACCATTACCCTGGAAACCGGCAAACTTGCCAAACAAGCAGATGGCTCAGTAGTATTGCGCATGGGCGACACCATGCTTTTAGCCACTGTAGTTGCAAAAAAAGAAGCTGTTGAAGGACAAGACTTCTTTCCCCTTTCTGTTGATTACCAGGAAAAATATGCCGCAGCAGGACGTTTCCCCGGCGGTTTTTTCAAAAGAGAAGCGCGTCCATCAGAATATGAAATACTTATCTCAAGATTGGTTGACAGGGCCTTGAG
>SKSE01000051.1 GCA_007118135.1 Bacteroidales bacterium
CGAGTTTGCCATGCGCCCGTTAATCGAAAAGTATCCCGAAAAATCAATGGCAATAATTCTAGCCTGGAGCATAGACCCAAATGTGCACGTTCGCAGATTGGCGAGCGAGTGCATGAGGACCCGTTTGCCCTGGGCGAAAAAGTCTTTTGCGGCATTAGCCGATTTTAAGCTTTACAAGCAAATTCTCACCAACCTGAATGCCGATCCGGAAAAGTTTGTCCAGAAGAGTGTTGGCAATAATCTCAATGATTTAATGAAGGATGACCCTGCCAAAGCCAAAGAAATTATTTCAGAGTGGCAAAAGAACAGCCCTTCCAAAGAAACTTTGTGGATTATAAAGCATGGATTAAGAAGCGAGAGAAAAAAGACAAATACTGAAAATAAATGACCGACATACTCTCCATATCGGGCATAGCCATTGCATTGTTTGCTGTTTAGCAGCTTTGGAAAGCAAATACAAAACCTAAATTTTTACCCTCCCCAGCTTTTTCAGGGTGCGGAAATGGGCCATAAAAGCTTCAGAAAACTTGTCATAGACATAGTAAGGTATATCGTATTCCCTGGTTGTTTGTTCTACAATTTTGGCAATGGCAGGATAATGCACATGGCATACCTTGGGATAAAGGTGATGTTCAACCTGAAAGTTGAGCCCTCCCACATACCATGACAGAATCTTGTTGTTCTTTGCGAAGTCGGCGGTTGTTTTCATCTGGTGTTCAATGAGGGTATCAGGGATTCTACCATCCTTGTCAGGTAAAACCTGCTGAGGTCCTTCAACCACGTGAGCCATCTGAAAAACAAGGCTCATAATGGTACCGGCGGTAAGATGCATAATCAGAAAACCCACAATTACCTGCCACCAGAGCAAACCTGCCAGCCATACGGGCAACACAAAGAATACTGAAAAATAAATTAGTTTTCCTGTGATCAGCCAGGCCAGGGAGGTTCGGAAGCGGGAGGGAGAAATATTGGTTTCCCCTTTTCTACGATACTTAAAACGTTTGGGAATATCCGTAACCACAATGGAAAGGGTCATAAGGGTATATAACGCCCATACATAAATATATTGAAACCGGTGGTACTTTTTTAATGGAGATGCATAAGCAAACCGAAGAATTGCGCGGCTGTCAATATCTTCATCTTTACCATAAATATTGGTAAAAACATGATGTAATTTGTTGTGTTTGATTTTCCAGTTATAGGCATCGCCCCCCAAAAGATTCATGGTTAAACCGAGCCAGCAGTTTACCTTTTGATTGCTGCTGTAACCTGCATGATTGGCGTCATGCATAACCGACATGCCAATACCTGCTATTGCTGTGCCCATTACAAAATAGGCTATCAATAGTGCCCAGAAAGGCAGTGATACAGTCATTATCAAAACGAATGGTAATATATACAACGAAAGCATCACAAAGGTTTTAAAGACCATGGTGCGGTTATAATTCCTGGATAACCCCGTTTCTGAGAAATAATTATTTACCCGCTGATGAAGCACCTTTTTAAATTCAAGATGTGGATTTTGTGCAAAGGAGATTCTGGCAGGCATAAATTTGGGGATTTAGATGATTAATTGGAGGTTTATAATACGGGGTTAAAAGCGAAAACCAAAATGATCAGCGTTGTTTCATTCCGAAAAACCCTTACCTTCGGTAAAGGTAAGGGTAAATCATGAGCAACCGACAAAAACCTGCCTGACTAAAAATTTACATCTCTGCCAGAAATCCATCCACCACATCAAAGAACCATTCAGGATCATCATAAAATATAAAATGCAATGCCGTATCTGCCATTTTAAAGGTAGCATCAGGAATAGGGTCAAACTGTGCCAGATAACCGGCTGTAGCCGATTCTTTTGTTGTACCCCACTGACGATAACCATACCACGAACCCAGTGCAAGAACAGGGATATCAATGGCCTTTACATCTTTACGAAGATCGGTGGTATACATTTCACCCATAGCTGTTGCAATTACATCCGGGTTACTATTCATGCCCATTTCCAATACAGCAGCTCTCTTTTCAGGATCGCTGATCATGGTAGCGATCATCATTTCCTGCTGTGCCCGGGCTGCTTCGGGAGAAGCATTTCTCATGCTGTTTTGCATCATTTCTACGATGGGTCCTGCTGTTTCTGCGGTGATCCCGGGCATGGCAAGCACCGGAAAATAGGGCAGTCCATCAACACTAATAATTTTTCCAAAAACACCCGGAGCTTCTACAGCAGCCCACAGCGACAAAAAGCCACCCATACTGTGTCCCATCAGAATAGGTTTGTGTAGCCCTTCTGATTGCACATATTCAATAATGGCGTTGCGAATGGCCTTAAGTTTGTGAGGGGCTTCGATATTTCTATCATTGCCAAAGCCGGCAATGGTTACCAGATGCAGCTCATACCTGTCTTCATAATAAGCAGCCACATCTTCCCATACATCTGCCGAGCATGCCATACCATGAATTAGTATCATGGGCTGGCCTGCACCACGGACATCAGTATCAATTATGGAATTACCTGCTGATGCAGAAAAGTACCCTAAGAAAAAGGAAATTGAAATAATTATTACCTGTTTTATCATCGTTTTTAGTTTAAGTGAAACAATAGATTTTCCAAATTTCACCGGCAAAGTAACAGAGGCTTTACAAACCTTTCAAATATTATTGACCTTTTGCGATGTTTCAATGATAATCGGTATTTTTTCGTGTAAAAGGCTTAAAATCATATCTTACTGGCAGGTAACTACCTTTTATCCCTGGCAAATTGCCGGTGGTCATTCAAAAATTACCAATGGTCAATTTATCCGCCATTTACCACTTAAATTGTTTTATTTTTGAGCCATGAAATCTTTGGGTAACAAATTATTGAAATACAAGCTACACCACGTTCTTTTCTGGGTGTTGTATTATGTGGTATGGATACAGCTATACAGGAGTATATATGAAAGCCTGACAGACCTGATGTTGGTTACCTTGGTGTATGGAATTGCCCATGCATCGCTCTATTATACAGCACAGTACGCAATTATTCCGCGTTTCTGGAAAAAGCGTCAACCGGTAAAGTTTATTCTAACCTTTCTTGGAATACTTCTGATATCGGTGGTATTTATGTACATAACCATTAGAGCCATTTTGGGCGACCTTTTTACTGAAGCCTTTGATGGGGGAGTTTTTCCCTGGTTTATATTTTTTGGTA
>SKSE01000140.1 GCA_007118135.1 Bacteroidales bacterium
AAAGATTTACCAGGGGTAAGGTACCATATCATCAGGGGTGCACTTGACACCAGCGGTGTAGAAGGTCGTAACCAAAGAAGGTCCAAGTATGGAACCAAAAAACCTAAAGCGAAAAAATAATTAACGAATCAGAGCGATTAAAAACTTTTGGATAAATGAGAAAGTCTAAACCCAAAAAGAGAATTCTGCTTCCTGACCCAAAATTCAACGATGTTTTGGTTACAAGGTTTGTAAACAACCTTATGCTCAGGGGCAAAAAGAATCTTGCATACAATATTTTCTATGATGCCATGGAAATTGTAAGCGAGAAAACTAAAGAAGATGGCCTGGAGGTTTTTAAGAAAGGCCTGGCTAATGTTACACCCAATGTTGAGGTTAGAAGTCGTCGTATTGGTGGTGCAACATTTCAGATTCCTTCAGAAATTCGTCCCGAAAGAAAGATGTCTATCGGTATGAAGAACCTGATCAAATTTGCCCGTAAGCGTAACGAAAAAACCATGGCTGCAAAACTGGCCGGAGAAATCGTTTCAGCTTACAAAGAAGAAGGAGCAGCTTATAAAAGGAAAGAAGATACCCACCGTATGGCTGATGCCAACAAGGCATTCTCACATTTCAGATTTTAATACAGATTATATTTCCCTGTTTTTTAGATGGTAAGAGATTTAAAATATACACGCAATATTGGTATAATGGCGCATATCGATGCTGGTAAAACTACCACCACCGAGCGTATATTATATTATACCGGCCTGACACATCGCCTGGGTGAAGTGCATGATGGTGCCGCAACCATGGACTGGATGGTGCAGGAACAGGAGCGTGGAATTACCATCACATCTGCTGCCACCACAACATTCTGGAAATATAATGAAAGTCAATATAAAATTAACATCATTGACACCCCCGGGCACGTTGACTTTACAGTTGAAGTAGAACGCTCGTTGCGTGTTCTTGATGGAGCCATCGCACTTTTTTGTGCCGTTGGCGGTGTTGAGCCTCAATCTGAAACCGTTTGGAGACAGGCTGACAAATATAAAGTGCCGCGTTTGAGCTTTGTTAATAAGATGGATCGCTCGGGTGCCGACTTTTTTACAGTGGTTGATCAAATCAAGGAAAAACTCGGTTCCAATGCAATACCCCTTCAAATTCCCATTGGATATGAAGAATCTTTCAGGGGTGTTGTTGATCTTATTACCAATAAAGCCTATGAATGGGAGGAGAAATCTGACGGGATGAAATTTGTTCAGGTTGATATACCCGAAGATCTTAAGGCTACAGTTGAAGAATCCCGCATGAAACTCATTGAAGGTTGTGCGGAAGAGAGTGAAGATCTCCTTGAGAAGTTCATGGAAGACCCCGACTCGATCTCTGAGGAAGATATGATTGCTGCCATCAGGAAAGCAACTGTTGAAATGCGCATTACTCCTGTACTTTGTGGCTCGGCATTCAAGAATAAAGGTGTTCAGTTGTTGCTTGACGCTGTTGTAAGATTCCTTCCCTCTCCTTCAGACGTAGAATCAATTACCGGAATAAACCCCAAAACCGAGAAAGAAGAAAAGCGTAAGTCCGATGCATCAGAACCCTTTGCAGCCCTTGCCTTCAAAATTGCCACCGACCCTTATGTCGGCCGTTTGTGCTTCTTCAGAGTTTATAGCGGATCACTCGATTCCGGATCATATATTTACAATGCATCCACAGGAAAAAAAGAAAGGATTTCGCGTATCCTCCAGATGCATGCAAATAAGCAAAACCCCATCGACAGGATTGAAGCAGGTGATATTGGAGCTGCTGTCGGATTTAAATCTATTCATACCGGAGATACCCTCTGTAACGAAAAACACCCCATTCTTCTTGAATCCATCAGTTTTCCCGAGCCTGTTATCAGTGTGGCGGTTGAGCCCAAAACACAGGCCGATGTGGACAAACTAACAATGGCTTTGAGCAAACTTGCGGAAGAAGACCCAACCTTTAATGTAAAGACTGATGAAAACAGCGGTCAAACCATTATCAGTGGTATGGGCGAACTGCACCTCGAAATTCTGATGGATCGTTTGAAAAGAGAATTTAAGGTAGAGTGCAATCAGGGTGCTCCACAGGTTGCTTACAAAGAGGCAATTACTACAACGGCAAAACATCGCGAAGTTTACAAAAAACAAACCGGCGGTCGTGGTAAGTATGCTGATATTGTTTTTGAAATGGGTCCTGCCGATGACGGCGTTACCGGACTACAGTTTATTGATGAAGTTAAGGGTGGAAACATCCCCAAAGAGTATATCCCTTCAGTTGAGAAAGGGTTCAGAATTGCCATGCAGAATGGTATCCTGGCAGGTTATCCCATGGATAATTTAAAGGTTAAACTGATCGATGGATCCTATCACAGTGTTGACTCAGATTCATTGTCATTTGAGCTTGCTGCCCGTATTGCATTCAGAGAAGCCTGTAAAAAGGCCAATAAAATACTTCTTGAGCCCATCATGAAACTTGAGGTGGTTACTCCGGAAGAAAACGTAGGAGATGTTGTGGGTGATATCAACCGCCGCAGAGGCCATCTTGATGGCTTAACATCGCGTGTAAATATGCAGGTTATAAAGGCAAAGGTACCCCTTTCTGAGATGTTTGGATACGTTACTTCATTGCGTACATTAACATCAGGCAGGGCAACTTCAACAATGGAGTTTTCGCATTACAGTGAAGCTCCGCGAAATATAACTGAAGAAATTACTTTGAAAATTAATGGTGTTAAAGCATAATCGTTAAATAAAAATAATCAAACCGTGAGTCAAAGAATCAGAATCAAATTGAAATCTTACGATTACAACCTGGTTGACAAATCAGCCGAAAAAATCGTAAGGACCGTCAAGTCGACAGGTGCCGTTGTAAGTGGTCCTATTCCTCTTCCAACCAATAAAAAGATCTTTACTGTCCTTCGGTCAACTTTTGTGAACAAAAAATCAAGAGAGCAGTTCCAGCTTTGCTCTTACAAAAGATTGCTGGATATTTATTCTTCAACATCCAAAACTGTTGATGCTTTGATGAAGCTCGAATTACCCAGTGGTGTTGAGGTAGAAATTAAAGTATAATTAATAAATCGCAATAGCGTAAGTAAAAATTCCGAAAAATGTCAGGACTAATTGGAAAAAAAATTGGTATGACCAGTATGTTTGATGCCGCTGGAAAAAATATTC
>SKSE01000014.1 GCA_007118135.1 Bacteroidales bacterium
CCAGGCAAGTGATGGTGATGCTTTAAGACCAAGACGAAAGGTTTGAATATCCAGTGATTGTGCTGTAAGTGCTGATGCTATGACTAAAAGTGAAAATGATAATGCAATTTTTTTCATAATTTTGGGTTTTTAAAATCAGGTTGCAATATTAATCAGAAAAAATGTTTTTTTAAATCCTGCATTTAATGCTTTTACTGACCATCAATTAATATTTATGCACATTTCTTATATTTCTTCATCAAAAATACTAAATAAACATTCAATTCTTTGTTTTATTATTCTGGTTTTACTTTTTTCTCAGGGCTGTCGTCGTTCACCACACTGGGAAGCAAATATATCATCAGTTAACATAGAAGATATAGAAATTAAAAGATACGAAACAGTTCTTTTTAACATTAATCCCTTCAATATTGTTGAAGAGATTGAGCCATTTATTGATGATTTCCCGCTTTTTCTTGGCGATGCGGTATATACTGAAACAGGGCAGGCTCAGTTGTATGATTATATTACCGACCCTTTTATTCTTGAAATATGGAAAGACACATATGATGTCTGGGGAGATTTATCTGCACTGGAAGATGATTTAACCCTTGCTTTCAGGTACTTTCATTATCATTTTCCGCATAGAGAATTACCTGAGTTTTATTCTTACGTGTCGGGGCTTGATTTTGAACTTCCCGTAAAATACTATGAAAATAATGTAATCATCGGGCTGGATATGTTTCTGGGTCGAAATTACAGCAACTATGAGAGGGTAGGGGTGCCGGCTTTCAAAAGAAACCGGTTTGAACCTGCTGCAGTTTCTGTTGAAGTAATGCGCGTGCTGGCAGAAGATTTCATTCGGTACAACCGGCAACTGCCGGAAACCTTTCTTGACTTTATGATTTATGAAGGTAAAATGCTTTATTTCCTGGACTGTATGTTTCCCTCAGTGCCTGATACATTAAAAATATCTTACACATCACAACAATTGGATTGGGCTGAGCGGAACCAGGGACATGCATGGGCATTTTATCTGGATAATGAAATGTTTTATTCAACCGACCGCCAGTTAATCCAGAAGTTCATCGGTGCTGCTCCCTTTACCGCACCCTTCTCAAGAGGATCAGCTCCGCGAATGGGGGTTTTTACCGGATGGCAAATTGTAAGAGAGTATATGCGGCGTAATCCTGATGTGAGCCTTACAGAGCTTTTTATGGAGAAAACTTCCAGGGAGATTCTTAATGATTCAAGATACCGGCCTTGATTAGCCTGTAAAGATTATTTGCTTATAAGTAATCATTTGACCTGTTCAGGTTTTTTGAAATTCTTTGTTGTATTGTGCAATGAAATTAAGAATTTCATCTCTCCCTGCTTTTGTTTCAGCAGATGTTATAATCATTTGTGGCAGCGGATCCCACAATTCAGAGAGTTTCTTTCTATAGATGGCAATATTAGATTGCAGGGTTGAGTTTCCCATCTTATCAGCTTTGGTAAATATAACGACAAAGGGCAGTCCCTGGTTTCCAAACCATTCCATGTTTTCAAGATCGTTTTTCTGTGGTTCGTGGCGGCTGTCAACCAAAAGGAAAGTACATACCAGGTTTTCACGGTTCAAAAGATAATTGCGTATCATTTTTTCCCAGTTATGGCGCATCTTCTTCGAAACTTTCGCAAAACCGAATCCGGGTAAATCAGCCAGATACCATGAACCATTGATAAGAAAGTGATTGATCAGCTGGGTTTTGCCCGGGGTGGCTGAAGTTTTTGCCAGCTTACCATATCCGGTAAGCATATTTATTAAGGATGACTTGCCTACATTCGACCGGCCCAGGAAAGCATACTCAGGCTTGTCGGCCGGTGGACAATCCTTATAATGTGTTGAACTTATAACGAATTCAGCGCTGGATATCAGCATGATTTTTTCCCTTTGTTTTTAGGTGGGGCGCAGCTTATGGTTACCTTTTCTGAAATCTATTTTGTTTCTTTGTCCTTAAGGTAAGAGTTAATATGACGGTTCTTTTTTGACTCATAAATATCAGCAATTGTAACCAATATGCCGGTTTCCTCAACACCACCAAAATCTTCATTCCATGCCGTGCCAAAGGTTTTCATGGTGGGGCTTAAACTCATATATGAATTTACGAGGGGCGGCACATTTTCACCATACTCCCTGACCCGTTGCATCAGAATTTTTTGATTCTGATCAAGGGTTTCACAAGTAAAAATGTTCTCAAAACCGGAAATATCTGTTTTATAGGAAAGTGGTTTTTTAGGTACAGCAAGGTTCTCCCTGTCGGGGAAAAACTTTTGCATAAAGTACAGAATGAGATCCCTTGCAACGGGGTTAAAGTGCGCATACATAGTAACTTTTCCAAAAAAGTATCTGATTTCAGGATGATTGACCACAAGGGCTCCCAAACCATCCCAGAGATTATCCAGTGAGAATATTCCCTTACGGCTTTCTCTTGATGGCTGATAATTGGGCTGAACAAAAGAACGCCCCAGTTCAATGGTACTGGGTAGATATTCATTGACAAATTTCTCTGAATAATTCATTAGTTCTGATGTGGCCAGATTTGGCACTCCATCATTGTCTACCTTAACATCATACCCATGTATATATCGGTATCCACCTACTATTTCCTTATCTTCAGGATCCCAAACAATGAGCTGTTTGTAAGGTACTTCACCGGTATCATATACATCGATGTCAACAGATTTTCCGGTACCCCCACCAGCTGTACGAAATGAAACTTCACGTAAACGACCCACCTCAAGCATGGTGTTAGGAGAATCTTGATGAGTAATTACATAAATTTCATTATTGCCATTATTGGTTATTCGCAGAAACCTTTCTTTATTCAATTCCTTCTCCAGAATCTCACGGTCTATGGGTTGTATGATATCTTCTTGCATATAATCCTATTGTAAAATTGTTTTGTAAAGTAATTAAACTTCAGGTTTTTCGCTCATATCGTAAATCTTTTCTTTTACCCATTGTGCCCACTCAACGTGCGTTTTTGCCTTGGTAAAAAAAGTATAGGGTATAGGTTTGCCAAATGTAATGGTAATTTTTTTATCAGCCTGTTTAAACATTTCATCTGGCAGATACAGCATTTCGATATTGGCTTTAATGCCCAGTCTTTTTCTCCACCTTGAAAGGTTATAGAAAAATTCAGAATTTCTTCCTTCTATATACACAGGTATTATGTCTCTTTTATGCCTGATAGCTTTGGTTATGAAACTTTTTTTCCATTCCAGATCTTTAACTATACCGCCTTTTTGCTTTCGGGATACAAGGCCCGCAGGAAAAACCAGAATGAGTTGATCCGATTCATATACATCATCAATTAATCTGACATAATCTGCCGTATTCCGGCCATGTTTATTGACGGGCAGGAAAAGCTCTTTCAGGTTTTTAAGTTCCATGAGTATGTCATTGGCAATGAACTTGATATCCTTTCGCTTCTTCCCAATTACATGCATAAGAGCCATGCCGTCAAGGCCTCCCAAAGGATGATTGGATGCAATGATATAACGCCCCTGGGTTGGAATATTTCCGGGGTTTACAACTTCAATTTCGGCAGTAAATCTTTCTGTGAAAAGTTTTTCGAGAAAATCAAGCCCCATCTGATCCCTGTAATTGTAAAGGGCTTCATTAACTTCATCCTCATGAATAATTCGTTTCAGATAACTGATGAAAAACTTTGGAATAATGGGGTATAGTTTTCCACCTTTCTTCCTGAAAACATCATCAACATCTACAAACTTTTTATCCGGTTTTTTCCCTGTTTGTTTATCCAATCTGTTGTCCGTCATTTTGCGGATATTATAATTCTGCCTTAAAAAACAAAATTAAGGATTATTTTCCGAAAAAAACATCCTGAGTTTCTTCCTGAAAGTTGTATGATACAATATGGGTTGTTGTTTGTGTTACGTTAGTTTGTATTAAGTAGCAAAAACCGGCCTTTTAAATTGAAAATCAAGGTAAATACAAAATAAATTCTGTCAGATTCTGATTTTGCTTATTTGTCAGTAAATCAGCCAATTACATTTTGCTTTTTTCTGTATATACTGCTAATGCTGCAAAAAGTTATCAACAATGTGTCAAAAAGTGGGAAAAAGTGGGAAAAATCTCATTATATTTACACCTTCAAATCGCAAAGTGTTAATAAAATGGCAAATCTTTTCGGGGAATTTGTATGCAAGCTTGATGCAAAAGGCCGCTTTATGTTACCGGCAGGCCTTGTGCGACAGTTGTCTCCGGGCGATCAGGAAAGATTTGTTATAAATCGTGGTTTTGAAAAAAACCTTACACTTTACCCCGAAAGCGAGTGGCAGAAAATTACCAAAGAGATCAATTCACTCAATCTTTACAATAAGAAAAACCGTGAGTTTGTGCGGTATTTCTACCGTGGAGCGTCAGAATTAAGATGCGACTCGGCCAATCGTCTGCTGGTTCCCAAACCACTTATGGATTATGCTGATCTCGACAAGGAGATTGTATTGTTTGCTTTCGGAAACCGGATAGAAATCTGGTCGAAATCGCTATATGAGAGCACCATGAGTGTTGAACCGGAAGACTTCTCAGTTCTGGCTGAGGATGTTATGGGAAGAGTCAACAATAAGGACCCTGAATCATGACCTACCACAGGCCTGTTTTATTGCAATCCTGCATAGAAGGCCTAAACATTAAGGCAGGAGGTACCTACGTTGATGTAACTTTTGGTGGAGGTGGCCATTCAGCATTGATCCTTGAAAAACTTAAAGATGGAAGGCTTGTAGCCTTTGATCAGGATCCCGATGCGGCGAACAACCTGCCGGACGACAACCGGCTTTTGTTCATCAATCAGAATTTCAGGTATATGAAAAACTTCCTGAAGATGCATGGGGCAATGCCTGTTGATGGCATACTGGCTGACCTGGGAATTTCTTCATGGCAGATCGACCAGGCAGAGAGGGGATTTTCAACACGATTTCATGGTCCGCTGGATATGAGGATGGATAAGGAGAGTGTGCTTTCTGCAAAAGAAGTTTTAAATGAATATGAAAAAAATGAGTTGGTCAAAGTATTCAGGCTTTTTGGCGAACTCAAAAACGCTCATAAAATTGCTGAGGAAATAACATTTCATCGTAAAGCTGAAAGTCTTGAAACTACTGAGCAACTGAAACAGGTTCTTCAAAAACTGGCGCCAAGGGGCAAGGAGAATAAGTTTTTCGCCCAGGTTTTTCAGGCTTTGCGTATTGAAGTAAATGCTGAACTCGATGTTCTTAAAGAGTTTCTGAAACAGAGTATAGAAGTGTTAAAGCCCGGAGGGCGACTGGTAATAATTTCCTATCATTCGCTGGAAGACCGACTGGTAAAGAACTTTATCAAAGCCGGAAATTTTGAAGGACAACAGGAAAAAGATTTCTTCGGAAACGTGCTGGCGCCATTGAAAGCAGTTGGGAAACTCATAGTTCCCGATGAAAAGGAGCAAATTGAAAATCCGCGGTCAAGAAGTGCAAAACTAAGAATCGCGGAGAAAACAGTTTAAGTTATGGCTGAAAATAAATACAAGGAAACCGGAAAGAAAAAAAAGAAAACGGAAAATACCACACCTGGTAAAGGAATAGGATTTTTCCGTTCCTTACTTAATGGTAGTTTTCTTACCGCTGAAAAATCTCCTGATTTGATGCCTTTCCTTTTATATCTGTCTTTTCTGGCTGTAATGCTTATTGCCAATACTTATTATGCCGAAAAGAAAGTAAGGAAAATAGAGCGGATGCGGAGTCAGGTTACCGAATTGCGAACCATTTATATATCAAATAAAGCTGAGCTCATGTACCTGAGTAATCAATCGGAAATCGCCCGGCGGCTTCGCGACAGGGGTTTTGTAGAATCAACCGTACCCCCAAGGATTTTGACAGAAAGAGAACGCAGGCGAAGCTTTTTTCTCAGGATAGGCGGGGGAAGCAGAAACTGAAAATTTACCAAACCAATTAAACCAAAACTGAATTAGGGTGGATAAAAACAAAGGTGACATATTGTGGAGAATTTACCTGGTATATTTCCTTACGGTGGGTTTTGGGATCCTTATCCTTTTTAAGGTTGTTTACATTCAGTTTTTTGAAGGTGATGAGTGGAGAGAAAGAGCCCGGAGTTCAACCCTGCGTTATGCCAGTATTGAAGCCATAAGGGGAGATATTCTGGCCGACGATGGTAGATTACTGGCAACCAGTGTTCCGGTTTATGAAATTCGTATGGACCTGCACCGCAGTGTTATTTCTGATGCAGTATTCAATGCAGGTATTGACTCACTTGCTTTCAGGCTCTCAAGGCTTTTCCGTGATAGATCCCAGGCCGAATACAAACGGCAGCTTTTGCAGGCTCGCCGCAACCAGGAAAGATATTACCTTGTAAAACGCAATGTTTCTTATCATCAACTTACCGAACTACGTACTTTTCCTATTTTCAGACATGGCCGGTTCAGAGGTGGATTGATAGTGAATCCCCGTGCCCGTCGCGAAATGCCATTTAAATCACTGGCTGCACGAACTATTGGGTATGAGAGAGAAGGTGTTTTCGTAGGTCTTGAAGGTGCTTATCGCGATCATCTTGAGGGCCTACAGGGCAAAAGACTGGAACAAAGAATCAGTGGAGGGCAATGGATGCCTCTGAGCGATGTAAATGAAATCAGATCGCAAAATGGCAAGGATATAATAACTACTATCAATATCCACATGCAGGATATCGTGGAAGCTGAACTCAGAAATCAGCTTGAAAGATTCAGTGCAGAACACGGTACTGCTGTGGTAATGGAAGTAAACACAGGGAAAATCAAGGCTATTTCAAATCTTACCCGAAACGCTCACGGCCGTTATGATGAAACTTACAACTATGCTGTAGGAGAAAGTACAGAGCCAGGCTCTACATTCAAACTGGCTACCATAATTGCTCTGCTGGAAGACGGTATAGTTACTCCTGATGATTTTATTCAAACCGGCGATGGGGTTACAACCTTTTACGGTCGCACCATGCGCGATGCCCGTGAAGGTGGTTTTGGAACCATAACGGTTAAAGATGCTTTTGCCCTCTCTTCCAATGTAGCCTTTGCAACCCTGGTGGAAGAAAACTATAAAAGAAATCCGCAAAGATTTCTTAACAGAATCAATGCATTGGGGATACAAGAGCCGCTTGGTATTGAAATAAGCGGAGAGGGTATGCCCTATATTCCCAAACTGGGAGATGCAAACTGGTCGGGCCTTACCTTGCCATGGATGTCCATTGGATATAATGTATCATTAACACCCCTGCAGATTCTTACTTTATACAATGCAGTGGCTAACAACGGACGGATGATGAAGCCAATGTTTGTGGATGAGGTAAGACAAACCGGCAGAACCATACAAAGGTTTCAACCAGAGGTACTTAATCGCTCCATAACATCTGGCTACACGCTACGTATTGTTCGCGAAATGCTTGAAGAAGCAGTTGAAAGCGGAACAGCTTCCGGTATTAAGTCTTCATTATATCCCATAGCGGGGAAAACCGGTACAGCCCAGGTAGCCATCGATGGCACTTACCGCAGCGCGGGAAGAGCAGCCTACAGGGCATCATTTGTGGGTTATTTCCCGGCTGATGATCCTGTTTATTCCATGATTGTGGTTGTGCATAACCCCAGGGGATGGATTTACACAGGGAGCCAGGTTGCAGCACCGGTATTTAGAAGAATTGCTGATAAAATATATGCCACAAGGCATCTTAATGTGTCCGACGATTGGGCCACCAGCCCTGTGATGGCGTCATTACCTGCTGTCAGGGCCGGTGCCCGTGATGATGTGGAAACCATTTACTCGGTTTTTGATTGCAAGCTTTTTTTTGACGATGAAATGCCCTGGGTGGTAAGTTCAGTTAAAAACAGTGATACTGTTATGGTGTCGGGCAGGGAAATAATCCCCAACCTTGTACCTGATGTGGTAGGTATGGGTTTGAAAGATGCCATGTATGTGCTTGAGAATTCAGGTTTACGTGTGCGTTTTGCAGGCAGGGGGGTGGTCAGATCGCAAAGCCTTAGACCCGGAACACGTATTACCGAAGGAAATGTAATATTTATTCAATTGTCATAAAGGGAATAGAGTTGAAACTGCTAAGTGAAATATTATACAAATGTGAGCTCATCGAAATTGAGGGGTCAACAGATATTGCCATCGATGGTATTACATTCGATTCCCGTAAAGTAAAAGATGGGGATATGTTTATTGCTGTGCGCGGACTTACTTCCGACGGGCATGACTTTATTTTGAAAGCAATTGAAAAAGGAGCTGTTGCAGTGGTTTGTGAAACTTTACCGGCGGAGCGTACAGAAGAAGTGAGTTTTGTTAAAGTGGCTCAAAGCCGCAAAGCTCTGGCACGTATCGCAGCTAATTTTTATGATAATCCATCGGAAAGAATTAAGATCATTGGCGTTACAGGTACCAATGGAAAAACTACTATTGCAACTCTTCTTCATAGCCTGTTCAGTTTATTGGATTATAAGGCAGGGCTAATCTCGACTATATGTAATAAAATTGGAGAAAAGGAAACTCCGGCTGCTTATACTACTCCTGATGTTATTGAATTGAATGCCCTGTTTGCTCAAATGGCCGAGGAAGGTTGCAGCCATTGTTTTATGGAGGTAAGCTCCCATGCTATCCACCAGAAACGGGTTGCTGATGTGAAATTCTCAGGAGGAATCTTTACCAATATCACACATGATCACCTGGATTACCATCATACATTTCGGGATTATATCAATGCTAAAAAAGCATTTTTTGATAATCTGCCACAGGGGAGTTTTGCCCTGACCAACAGCGATGACAAAAACGGTCAGGTGATGCTTCAGAATACTGCCGCAAAGAAATATTCTTACGGATTAAAGAATATGGCTGATTATCGCGGTAAAATTGCGGAAAATCTGATTACCGGTCTGGTTATGCAAATAGAAGGCCGTGATGTATGGTGTAAGCTTGTGGGCGAATTCAACGCATCTAACCTGATAGCTATTTATGCATGTTGCCGGTTACTCGGAATTGAGAGCCAGGAAGCTCTTACTTCAATCAGCAGCCTTAATCCTGTAGAAGGAAGGTTCGATTACCTTATCAGTAAAGGAAAGGTGATGGCTATTGTGGATTATGCCCACACCCCCGATGCCCTCGAAAATGTGTTAAGTACCATTCAGAAATTAAGAAAAGGAACTGAAACACTGATTACCGTTGTGGGATGCGGTGGAAACCGTGATGCTGCCAAACGGCCGGTAATGGCATCTATTTCAGCATCCTACAGCGATAAGATAATTCTTACAAGCGATAATCCACGCTTTGAAGAACCTGAAACAATTATTGAAGATATGAAAAAAGGGCTCGATCCGGTTAGCAGTAAAAAAGCTGTAACCGTGGTAAACCGTCTGGAGGCCATTAAAGTAGCTTCAGCCCTTGCAAAGGAAGGCGATATCATACTGGTTGCCGGAAAGGGACATGAAAAATACCAGGAGATAAAGGGAGTTAAGCATCCTTTTGATGATAAGGAAATTTTAAAAGAAGCTTTAAACTGAGAATTATTCACAAAACCTAAATAATGCTGTATCATCTTTTTACATATCTGGACAGCGCATTTGACATACCGGGAACAGGATTGTTTCAGTACATTTCTTTTCGGGCGGGTATGGCATTGATACTTTCTCTCTTTATATCTATGATATTCGGGAGACGCATAATAAGATATCTTCAGAAAAAGCAGGTGGGCGAAACGGTTCGCAACCTGGGCCTTGAAGGTCAGATGCAAAAACAAGGTACCCCTACTATGGGTGGTTTGATCATTATTGCATCCATTGTTATCCCTGCGCTGCTTTTTGCCCGGCTTGACAATATTTATGTTCTGCTGCTTATTTTCTCAACACTATGGTTGGGAGGAATTGGTTTTGTAGATGATTACATCAAGGTGTTTCTCAAAGAGAAAAAAGGTTTGCATGGTAAGTTCAAAATTCTGGGCCAGGTAGGTTTGGGAATTATCGTGGGAAGTGTTCTTTACTTTAATGATTCGGTTGTAATACGCGAGAATGTTGTGCAGCAGTTTGAATTTGTTACAACAGATGCTTTGCTGGAAATCGACCGGGCTATTTCCCATGATGCTGTGCAGAAGGAAACTGTGAAGTCAACAAAGACGACAATCCCATTTTTCAAGGATAATGAGTTCGACTATTCTGTTTTACTGAGATGGATGGGAAATGGCTATCAAAAATGGACATGGTTGGCATTCATACCGATAGTTATTCTCATAATCACTGCAGTATCTAATGGAGCCAATATAACCGATGGTCTCGATGGTCTGGCAACAGGCACTTCGGCTATTATTGGAGTTGCATTGGGAGTACTGGCTTATGTATCGGGCAATGTGATTTTTTCTGATTATCTGAATATCATGTATATCCCCAATACCGGTGAAATGGTAGTTTTCATAGCTGCCTTTGTGGGGGCATGTGTGGGTTTCCTGTGGTATAATTCTTATCCTGCACAGGTATTTATGGGCGATACGGGCAGTCTGGCATTGGGTGGTATTATTGCAGTTTTTGCCATCAGTATCCGCAAGGAATTACTCATACCCATAATGTGCGGAGTATTTTTTATGGAAAGCTTGTCGGTAGTTATGCAGGTAAGTTGGTTTAAATATACACGCTGGCGTTTTGGCGAAGGTCGGCGGATCTTTAAAATGGCACCCCTGCATCATCATTTTCAGATGCTTGGGTATCATGAGGCTAAAATAGTACAGAGGTTTTTAATTGTGGGGATCATATTGGCAGTGATTTCCATCATAACCCTAAAAGTCAGATAAAAGCGATGAGCAGCCCTGATATTGCCATACTGGGCGGAGGAGAAAGTGGGGTTGGTGCAGCCATACTGGCTAAAAAGAAAGGACTTGATGTGTTTCTGTCAGACAAAGGCACCATCAATGAAAAATATAAAAACGTTCTTAAAAATTATGGAATAAAGTGGGAAGAGAACAGGCACAGTGAAAAGCTGATCCTTTCAGCCGGAGAGATCATCAAGAGTCCGGGTATTCCTGATACTGTTGAATTGGTTAAGAAAGCATGGCAAATGAAAATTCCGGTAATCTCCGAAATTGAATTTGCAGGCAGGTATACCGATGCATTCAAAATTTGCATTACCGGAAGCAACGGAAAAACAACAACCACCCTGTTGACCGGTCATATTTTAAAAAATGCCGGTCACAATGTAGGTATTGCCGGAAATGTGGGGCGAAGTTTTGCCTGGATGGTAGCTGAAGAAGATCACGATTACTATGTGCTGGAGATATCGAGCTTTCAACTTGACGGCATGTTTGACTTCAAAGCCGATGTGGCAGTGCTTCTGAATATTACACCCGATCATCTTGATCGATACGACAACCGTTTTGAGAATTACGTACTATCGAAATTCAGAATACTGCAGAATCAGACCGCCGATGATCATTTTGTTTTTTTTCAGGATGATCCGGTAATTATACAGCAAATGGAAAAAATAAACATCAAATCCCGCTTATATCCTTTTACAGGAAAAACTCAACCCCATGAAGGGGCTTATTTGAAAAATGAAAAAACTCTGGTAATCAATATAAACGCTCAGCCAATAGAAATGGAAATAAAAGATTTATCACTCACAGGTACACATAATGTTTACAACTCACTGGCATCCGGTATATCAGCCCGACTGGTTGATATTCGAAAGGAAGTTATAAAACAAAGCCTTGCCGATTTTGAAAATATCGAGCACAGGCTTGAGCATGTATCTATGGTTAAAGGCATTGAATTTATCAATGACAGCAAAGCCACCAATATCAATTCGGCATGGTATGCATTGGAGAGTATGAACAAGCCTGTGATTTGGATCATGGGTGGGATGGACAAAGGAAATGATTACAGTCAGCTTGCCGAACTTGCACGTACCAAGGTAAAGGCAATTGTTTGCCTGGGTAGAGATAACAAACGCATCTTTGAAGCTTTTGGCAAGATTGTACCCGATATCATTGAAACCTCAAGCGCCGAGGATGCTGTTAAATCAGCCTATTTTCTGGGTGAGAAGGGAGATGTGGTACTACTTTCACCGGCATGTGCAAGTTTTGACCTGTTTGAAAATTTTGAAGATCGCGGAAAACAGTTTAAAAAGGCAGTATATGACCTTTAAATTGATGTATAAACATCAGAAAATGAAATAACTGAATAATAACAATAAACATTAGCAAAAATGAAAGCCATACTGGGAAAATTACAAGGTGACAGGGTTATTTGGTTTATAGTTGCCTTTTTGTCCCTTTTCTCCATACTGGCTGTTTACAGCTCAACAGGTACCCTTGCTTACAGGTATCAGGCAGGTAATACTGAGTATTACCTTATTAAGCACCTGATAATTGTGGTAATGGGATTTTTCCTGATGTTTGTTGCGCATAAGATTAAGTATACTTATTATTCGAGACTATCACAACTGGCGCTTATTGTTGCAGTACCCCTTTTGATTTTGACCCTGATGATGGGTACCAACATCAATGAAGCCAACCGCTGGCTTACTTTGCCGGTGATTAACATTACTTTCCAAAGTTCTGACTTTGCCAAGCTGGCATTGATTATTTATATAGCCCGCATGCTTACAAAGAAGCAAGACCAGATAAAGGATTTTAAGTCGGCATTCCTTCCTATCATTTTACCGGTCATTATCATTTGTGCATTTATTTTACCGGCCAATCTTTCAACTGCAATTATTTTATTTGCTACTTCGGTAGTTTTGATGTTCATAGGAAGAGTTAGCATTAAATACATCATGGCAATGATATCCATAGGAGTTGTTTTGATGAGTCTGTTTATTGTTGTTTTGCTGAATTCTCCCGATACAGGTCGTTTATACACCTGGAAAAACCGTGTCGAAAATTTCATAGGGAAAGATGGCGATACTTATCAGACCGACCAGTCAAAAATTGCTATTGCCACCGGTGGCATAGCAGGCAAGATGCCCGGAAACTCCGTACAACGTAATTTCCTGCCCCAGGCTTATTCCGATTTTATTTATGCAATTATCATTGAAGAATACGGTCTTATTGGTGGAACTATTGTGCTGTTCCTTTATCTTATTTTGCTGTTCAGAGGGGTTAGGATTGCACACCGCAGCCCCGGTACTTTCGGGGCATTACTGGCCACCGGACTTACTTTCAGTCTGGTTTTTCAGGCCATGATCAATATGGCTGTTACTGTGGGGCTATTGCCGGTAACTGGTCAGCCGCTTCCTATGGTAAGTATGGGGGGTACGTCATTGTGGTTTACCAGTTTGGCCATTGGCATCATACTTAGTGTAAGCCGGAAGGTAGAAGAGATAGAAGAATTCAAGGAGGGAGGTGAGTATGTTCCGGCCTGATAATCTGAAAGTGATCATTGCCGGAGGTGGCACAGGCGGACACGTTTTTCCGGCTATTGCCATTGCCAATGCCATAAAAGCAAAGGTCTTCGGAGTGCAGATCCTTTTTGTAGGTGCCAAAGGAAGAATGGAGATGCAAAAAGTACCGGCTGCAGGTTATCATATTATCGGACTGAACATTTCAGGTCTGCAAAGAAGGCTTACATGGAAAAACCTGCTGGTGCCCTTTAAGTTGATTGACAGTATGGTTAGATCAAAAAATATAGTTAAACGATTTCGTCCGGATATTGTAATCGGTGTGGGAGGTTATGCCAGTGGTCCCCTGGTGAGGGCCGCAGCAAAACAAGGCATTCCTACTCTTATACAGGAACAGAATTCTTATGCCGGTCTTACCAATAAACTGCTGGCAAAAAAGGCAGATAAAATTTGTGTGGCATACGAAGGTATGGAAAGGTTCTTTCCCAAAGAAAAACTTTTTCTTACCGGGAACCCGGTGAGAAATGACATATTGCAGGCTACAGGAAAAAAAGAGATAGGATTGAATTTCTTTAATCTATCCAAAAACAAAAAGGTGGTATTGATAGTGGGTGGTAGTTTGGGTGCATTTTCCATGAATGAAGCTGTTAAAGAAAATTTGCAGTTACTGACTGAAAATAATCTTCAGATAATATGGCAAACAGGGAAGTTATATTACCCACAGGCACAGCAGGCTACAAAAGGAATGCAGGATTATGGAGTAAGTGCTCATGCTTTTATTGACAGGATGGATCTTGCCTACGCAGCAAGTGATTTGGTGGTCTCAAGAGCCGGTGCCATTTCGGTAAGTGAAATTTGCGCCTTGAAGAAACCTTCCATCCTTGTGCCATCGCCCAATGTTGCTGAAGACCATCAGACAAAAAATGCCATGGCACTGGTAAATATCAATGCCGCTGTGCTGATTCATGATAAAGATGTAAAAAATTCACTGGGTAACGTAATTCTGGATCTGATTTTTAATGAGGATAAAATTTTTAAAATTAAAGAAAGTATTGCCAGGATGTCATACCGTGATGCTGCTAATAACATAGCAGGCGTGGCATTGAGCATGGTTAAAAAATAATTGATGAATATAGACAACATTCATAGCATCTATTTCCTTGGGATCGGGGGTATCGGAATGAGCGCCCTGGCCCGTTATTTCCTGTGGCAGGGAAAGTCCGTTGCAGGTTATGACAGGACAGAAACCCCCCTTACCCGCCAACTTGAAGCGGAAGGTGCTAAGATACATTACCTTGAAGACCCCAATATGATTCCGGCGAATGTAGGCATTGTAGTTTATACTCCTGCAGTACCGGCAAATAATATTGAATTTACATTTTTGCGAAACAGACAGGTGCCCGTATTCAAACGTGCAGAGATCCTGGGTTTTATTTCGGCTTCCATACCCACCATTGCAGTGGCCGGTACACACGGAAAAACTACGGTAACCAGTATCATTGCCCATATTTTCAAAACTGCAGGACTTGAATTCTCTGCTTTTATGGGTGGTATAAGTGCAAATTACAATACCAACTTCCTGGGTTCAAAGAATCCCGACTGGATTATTGTCGAAGCCGATGAATATGATCGCTCATTTCTGCATCTGAAACCCCGGATTGCCATTATAACTTCCATGGATCCAGACCACCTGGATATTTACGGATCTTTCGAAAAACTCCATGAATCGTTCAGATTATTTGCCGAAAGGGTGAGCTATGGGGGAAATTTGATTTTGCATAGTTCTCTGGAAGAGCTTGGTAATGGTCATGCAAACCGGTTTAATTATGCTTTAAATGCCCAGGCCGATTTTAGTGCATCTGAAATAAAGTTCTCCGGAGGAAAATATCATTGCATGATGAACTTCAAAAAAGAAAGGTTTGATTTTGTATTTTCTCTTCCCGGTCGCCATAACCTTGAAAATGCATTGGTGGCAGCTGCAGCATCACTGTTGGCAGGAATTTCGCGAGATATTATAAAACAAGCATTGTCAACTTACCGGGGAGTAAAGCGCCGATTTGAAATTCATCTTAACCGCCCTGATTTGGTTTATGTTGATGACTATGCCCATCATCCCAATGAAATAAAAGCATGTATTTCTGCAGCCAGGGAGTTTTTCCCGGGTAAAAAGCTGACAGGCATCTTTCAGCCCCATCTCTATTCTCGTACAAGGGATTTTGCCAATGAATTTGCAGAAGCTCTGGATCATCTTGACCGGATAATTCTCATGCCCATTTACCCTGCAAGAGAACTTCCGATTGAAGGTGTGGATTCTGCATTAATATTTCAAAAACTTAATTGCAAAGACAAGTTGTTTGTTGAAGATCAGGACATTATAAGGTTTGTTGAAGACAATGAATTCGAAGTCCTTATAACGATGGGTGCAGGTAATATTGATCAGTTTGTTGAACCCATAAAAGAAAGGCTTGAGTTATGATAAAGAAGATTGCAGCCATATTCTTTTATATTACCATTCCGGTAGGTGTTTTCCTGCTTCTGGGCTTTGCTGTAGAAAGCAATAAGGATATTCCTTGCCGCAGTTTTACTGTTAATGTGCTTGGTGATTCATACTTTCTTGATTCATCGCATGTGATCAATACGGTTTATTCAAAATTCGGCCAGCTTGAGGGGAAAAAGCTCAGGGAGATTTCCCTGGGCAGCATCGAAGATATGGTGAGAAATATATATTTTGTGCAGGAAAGCCAGGTTTACAGAACCATTGACGGGGATATTATTGTAAATATTGAACAACGACATCCGGTAGCAAGAGTAATAAATGCACACAACGAATCATTCTATATCGATACACAGGGTAGGTTAATGAAAACCTCTGACCGCTATACAGCAAGAGTTTTAATAGTAACCGGGCACATTGCCGCAAGATATTCGGCAACCATTGATTTATATGCCGATGAAGACCCTGAAGAGATTACTACTTCAAAAAAAATACTGATGGATCTGAATGAATTGGTTCATTACATAAGAAACAATCCTTTCTGGGATGCATGGATCGATCAGATTTATGTTACCCGCTCAGGCGATTTTGAGCTTATGCCCAAAAATGGTGCTCATGTCATTGAATTCGGAAAGGCAGAAGATATTGATAAGAAATTCCAGAAACTCCTGTTGTTTTATCGAAATGGTCTCACCCATGTGGGGTGGAGCACTTACAGCAGGGTAAATTTAAAATTCAAAAATCAGATAGTTTGTTCTAAATAAATGCTGCTATGGTACCAAATGAAATTATTGTAGGTCTTGACATTGGTTCAACAAAAATCGCTTGTATTGTTGGACGTAAAAATGAATACGGAAAAGTAGAAATCCTTGGATTAGGCAAAAGTCCTTCGCTTGGCGTGAGCCGCGGAGTGGTTGCCAATATCCAGCACACGGTTGACTCCATTCGGGCTGCTGTTGATGAAGCAGAACAAAAATCCGGTGTTGAAATCCGGGTTGTGAATGTTGGTATTGCCGGCCAGCATATTCGAAGTCTCCAGCATAGGGGAAGTATCATGAGAAACACCATCGAGGAGGAGATCGATCAAAAGGATGTGGATAATCTCATCGATAATATGTACAAGTTGGTGTTACCTCCGGGCCAGGAGATAATACATGTTATACCACAGGATTATATTATTGACAATGAACAGGGTATCAGAGCCCCCATCGGAATGTCAGGGATCTGTCTTGAGGCTAACTTTCATATCATAACAGGCCAGTTAGCAGCAGCCCGAAATATTGAAAAATGTGTTTCCAAAGCAGGACTTGAAATATCAGAACTAATTCTCGAACCTCTAGCGTCTTCAGAAGCTGTTCTGAGTGCCGAAGAAAAAGAAGCCGGAGTGGCGCTTGTTGATATAGGAGGTGGCACAACCGATATTGCCATTTTTCAGGATAATATCATCAGGCATACGGCTGTAATTCCTTTAGGTGGTAATGTTATTACAGAAGATATTCGTGAAGGTTGCTCTATAATAAAAACTCAGGCAGAAGCACTTAAGGTAAATTTTGGTTCAGCCCTGGCAAGCGAAAACCGCGATGAGGAGATCGTGTCAATACCCGGATTAAAGGGAAGAGACCCCAAGGAAATATCTCTGAAAAACCTGGCCAATATCATTCAGGCACGCACCGAAGATATCATCGAACAGGTTTATTACGAAATACGTAATTCTGGTTTTGATAACAAGCTTATTGCAGGAATCGTACTTACCGGTGGTGGCAGCCAGCTTAAGCATATAGCGCAGCTAACATCTTTTATGACCGGTATGGATACACGCATCGGCTATCCCGGAGAACATCTTGGCAAGGCACCATCTGATGAAGTTGCAAAGCCTATGCATGCTACCGGTGTGGGTCTTGTGCTGCAAGGGTTCCTGAGTGCTGAAAAGAAGAACAGAAAGAACAATTCGAAAGTTTCTACTCACTCTGAAAAAACCAAAGGAAACTTCTTTGATATGATTCTCCAGAGAGGCAAACAATTTTTCGAGAACGATAGCTCCGATTAGGCTGTAATTATTAACAATTTCGCCTAAAAAGCTGTTAATAAATTATTTAATCATCGCAATTCCATTTTTTCCTAAATAACTACCTTAGAACCAATAAATATGAATACAGATATGATAAATTTCGATTTACCAAAAAACCAATCATCAGACATTAAAGTTTTGGGTGTAGGTGGAGGAGGTAGTAATGCTGTCAACTACATGTTCAGTCAAGGCATTGAAGGTGTAGATTTTATAGTATGTAATACCGATTCACAGGCACTCGAAAACAGTCCCGTTCCCAATAAAATACAACTCGGTGTAAGTCTTACCGAAGGCCGTGGCGCCGGAAGTATCCCGGCAGTTGGTAAAAATGCCGCCATTGAAGATATTGAAAGAATAAAAGAAATTCTTGAGAAAAATACCAAGATGCTCTTCATCACTGCAGGTATGGGTGGTGGCACAGGTACCGGTGCAGCTCCCGTTATTGCCAAAGCTTCCAAAGAGGCCGGCATACTTACGGTGGGCATTGTAACAATACCTTTTGCCTTTGAAGGTCGTAAAAGGAGAATGCAGGCCGAAGAGGGGCTGAAAGAACTGAAAGAAAATGTGGATGCGCTGATAGTAATCTGTAATGATAAGCTACGCGAATTATATGGCAACCTTTCCGTAACTGATGCATTTTCAAAAGCCGATAATGTTCTTACAACTGCAGCAAAGGGTATTGCAGAAATCATTACCCTCACTGGTGGTGTAAATGTCGATTTTGCTGATGTTAAAACCGTTATGTCGCAAAGCGGTGTGGCAATAATGGGTAGCGGAAGTGCAGAAGGTGAAAACAGAGCCAGTAAAGCCGTGGAAATGGCCCTTGCTTCTCCTTTACTTAACGACAACAACATCAGGGGTGCAAGTAATGTCTTGCTTAATATTGTTAGTGGTAAGGAAGAGATACTTATGGATGAAATCACTGAAATAACAGATTATATTCAAATGGAGGCAGGTTCCACCGCTGATATTATCTGGGGCTATGGCAAGGATGAAAATCTGGGTAACATGATCAATGTCATCATTGTAGCAACCGGTTTTGGGGAAAACTCTGATCTTGGATACAATTTTGACGTAAAGCCTGCCAAAAAAGTAGTTCGCAACCTTGATGAGAGTTTTTCTTCCAATGAACAAAAAGAAGAAAAAGATAAGGCTAATGAATCAGATGAGATGAAACTTATTACCAGAAAATCACTAACAGGTCAATCAGGTTCATCACGATCTGAAAATCCATCTGACACTTCATCAAAAACCTTTAACCTTGATGTGGATACTGACGCAGGGCAGGAATCCCAAAAACCACAGATTGCAAACAAACATGATAATTATCAGTTTTCTACAGGAAAATCTGCATCTGCAAATAAGACCGATACCGAATCAGAAGATAATAAGGATGATGCGCACCTGGATAATTTTGACTTAAGAAAAAAGGCCATTGAACGTGAGCAAAGGCTCAGGGATTTGAGCATCAAGCTTAAATCGCCTGAAGGGTTACAGGATCTTGAAAAAGAACCGGCTTATGTTAGACGGAATGTTGCCTTGAATAAAGTTCCTGCAAGTTCTGAGTCGCATGTTTCACGTTATACTCTGATAGACGAGGAAGGAAAAACGCAGATTAAGTCTAATAATTCTTTTCTGCATGATAATGTTGATTGATTTGTTTTGTTAAAAAACTCTTATTAAAGCCCTCCAATATTTTCGGAGGGCTTTAATTTTTAAGGGCTTGCCCGGTTCCTGCACCCTAAAGGCATTGATTTACGGTTTCCTCAACTACAAAAAATGCTCAAAATTTTTGTACCTTTGCAAATGTTTTACCACTGATTTTTTAAAATTTTTAGCAAAAATTATAGTATATATTTTATTTCCGTTAACAATTCCCTGCTTTTTATGCGTAAAATTATTGTTCTTCCACTTCTGCTTGCTTTTGCCTTTGCTTTTTTGGGCTGCGAATCTGACGACCCCGATAAAATTGCTGAGCGTGATCGTAAGAAACTCCTAAATTATATAGAAGAAAATGAGTTGGATGCCATTGAACATCCATCAGGTCTTTTTTATGTTATGGAACGGGAAGGTTCCGGATCAGTTAATCCTGACATGACATCCTTAATTTATATCAGATATGCCGGCAGACTTTTAGATGGTACCGTGTTTGATTCAAGTAATGGTACCCAAATCCGATTGAGCGGAACTATAAGAGGTTGGCAAATTGGAATACCGCTTTTCCGTGAAGGTGGAAAGGGTATGTTGCTTGTTCCTTCAGCACTGGGTTATGGTACATGGGCACAATGGGGTATACCTCGTAACTCATGTTTGATATTTGAGTTTGAATTGCTGGGAATTCTCTGATAAATTAATTCTCCTATTATGTCAAAATGGAACACATTCAGGGCCAGGCTTAATCACATCAAATATTGGCCTCAGAAATATATGTTTAAGTTTATTGTACCTGCCGATATGGATAAGATTGCCAGGGTTGAAGCTCTCTTCCATGAATCTGCTGTTATATACAGGAAAGAATCTCAGAAAGGAAACTTTATCAGTATAACAGCAAAGCAAAACATGGATAATGCTGAGCAGATTATCAACATTTATAAGCAGGCAATAAAAATTGAAAGTATTGTAAGTCTTTAGAGTTTAATCATTTTACGCATTAATTAGTATCTTTGCACTCAATTTTTAAAAAAATAGCAACAATGGCAAATATCAGAGACCTAAAAAAAGATATTAATTTCCTGATGGAGGAAGTGATTGAAACCTGCTTTATGCATTACCATTTAAGAGGTGAAACACCTGAGAAAAGAGAAGAAATTGATCAGATAGTTGATGATATCATTGTAACAAGGAACAATTTGATTTACAAAATCAATAATCCTGAAGGTAATGATGGAAAAACACCGGGCAAAAAGTTTTACAACGAGATTCTTGATGAAATGATGCAAAAGGCCAATGAAGCCTTCGATAAGTTGGGAGCATCTGAAAAATAAATTGATTAAAACCAGAACAGAGAAGGGGCATTTCTTTCATAATGTCCCTTTTTTTATAAAAAAATTGACTTCTGACTTTTTTAAAAGTAGTAGTCAGTTGCCTGTTAAAAAAGTAGTTCTCATCCAAATAAAAATATCAGGCAGCAACAAAAAAAATATCCAATCGCTATGAGAGAAAAATCACCGCATAATAAAGGAAGAGGACGAAGTGAAAACTCCCGCTATTCTGATAAAGGCAGAAAAAAAGAGCGCAGAGATGACTTCCGATCCACGCACGGGGATACCCGAAGAAAAAGCAATGATGAAAAGTCATCAGAAAAAAGATCGGGGTATGATTCAGAAAAATCAGCTGACAGGAGCTACAAGCGAAAAGATCATGAAAAAACGGGAAGTTTCAGGGGTGAAGGGCGGCCGTTTGATAAAAAGAAAACTTACAAACCCCGTTATAAAGATGCACCCCGGGTTCCAAAAGCACCGTCTGACGGAAAAATAAGGCTTAATAAATATATTGCAAATTCGGGTGTTTGTTCACGACGTGAGGCTGATTTGCTTATAAAAGCAGGTGTTGTAACAGTAAATGGGAAAATAGTGAACGAACTGGGCACGAAAATAAATCCCACCGACGTTGTAGTTTACGATGGTAATACGCTTAAGGCAGAAAAAAAAATATATGTGCTGCTCAATAAGCCCAAAGATTTTATTACCACATCTGATGATCCTCAAGGGAGAAAAACAGTATTAGACCTTGTGAAAAACGCCGGAAATCAAAGACTTTTTCCGGTGGGGAGGCTTGATAGAAATACAACCGGCTTATTGCTTTTGACCAATGATGGTGAATTGACAAAAAAGCTTACGCATCCAAAACATGGCGCACGTAAAATATATCATGTATTTCTTGATAAACCACTCACAAAGGCAGATATGGAGCAAATAGCCAGAGGAATTATTATCGATGGTGAAAAGGTTATTCCCGATGCACTTGAATATGCCGGAAAGGAAAATGATAAAACACAGGTCGGCATAGAACTGCATTCAGGGCAAAACAGGGTTGTCAGGCGAATTTTTGAATCACTGGACTATAAGGTTTTGAAACTGGATCGGGTGGTTTTTGCCGGTCTTACCAAAAAAGACCTTCCCCGCGGACACTGGCGTTATCTGACCGAAAAGGAACTGAACTTTCTGCGTATGATAAAATAGGTACGTTTCAAAACCCAAAAAATGCAAATGCTGCAACCTAAGAAGTTGTATTACGTATTAAAAGTAAACCGGGTTTTGAACGTTTCTTATGATTGAATTCTTTAAGGATAATAAACAAAAAATATGGCAGTTTACACGTCTGGCAGTTATTTCCGGATTGGTGTTTACTACCTTTATAGTACTTTTACTCAGCATTCTGGTGTGGGTATACCAGGACAGGGTAAAAGACAGTTTTGTTGAAAGGATCAATGAAAGTTTAAAAACTGAGATTTTTGTCGACAGAATATCACTTAATGTTTTCAGGAACTTTCCTTCAGTATCACTTACTCTGAGTGATGTAACCATGCTGGGTTCTGCGGAACCCCGCGATACTTTGCTTTCTGCCCGCCGGGTTTATTTCAGATTTAGTCTTTTAGACCTTACCCGGCAAAATTATTCTGTCAGGCAAATTGAAATTGCCAGGGCAAAACTTGATATGAAACTTTTTGAAGATGGGTTGAATAACTATACTTTTTGGGAAGCAGCAGAAGAATCTGAACAAAAAAATAATGATTTCAACTTCCGACTTCAGAGTGTAGTCTTTAACCAGGTAGAGTATCTGTTTCAGGATTTTACCAATAAACACAGAGTAAGTCTTTTACTCAAAAAAGCTGCTCTGAACGGAGATTTCGCACGTAATAGTTATACCATGGAGTTCGATGGTAATTTGTATCTCAATCATATAATCATTGGAGATGCTTATATGACAGGTGAAAGAAACATGACCCTTGATTTTGACTTTAATGTTTACAACAATAATTCATTACGGTTCAACAAAGGCAATTTTGCACTGGGCAATCATGCTTTTACCACTGAAGGAATCCTTGATTTTTCATCTGCAGATGCACACATCGATATAAATGTTTCCGGCAGAAAACTAAAACTCGATGATTTTATCAACGACCTTCCTCCTGCATATGCACGCTATTTTGATGGTTATCGCAGTAAAGGTGATTTTTACTTCGATGCAATCATTAAAGGCGATTTCCCAAGGCCTCAGTTTGATGCAAAATTTGGGATTAAGAATGGAGAATTGTTTCACCGCAAAGCCAATTTGCGTTTTCATAATATTACTTTTGAAGGCTCTTTTAACAATGGGAGTCGAAGAGACCTTTCCACATCAAAATTGAAACTCTCTGGTTTTTCTACGAAACTGAATAACGGTGAAATTGCAGGAAGCGGAGTATGGTTTGATTTTAAAGAACCAAAACTGGATTTTAAACTATACTCAAACATTAGCGCAGACGATTGGGTAAGGTTTCTACAGTTTGATGCTATTTCAAGTGCTTCGGGAGATTTGCTAGTGGATATTGAGTTTAGAGGTAATCTCGGGAAGAGGAGTTCATTAACTGCACAAAACTTTCTTGAAAGCCGCGTAAGTGGTGAAATAAAAGCAAAAAACCTCAGCTTAAGACGTAAAAACGATCCTCTTGATTATAATTCCATTCAGGCCGACTTTCTTTTCAATAATAATGATATACTGGTAAAAAGGTTTTCAGGAAATGCATCAGAAAGTAATTTTGATATGGATGGTAACTTAAGAAATGCTTTACCCTGGTTGTTACTCGATAATGAAAAACTTATTGTTGATGCCCGCCTGAAATCCGATAACCTGAATTTTAATCAATTGCTCCAGCATAATGTTAGTGAGAGTGATACAACATACAGATTAAGCCTTTCTGATAAAATTGAGTTTAATTTAAAGGCTGATATTGGGAAACTTAGTTTTCGGAAATTTGAAGCTGAAAAAGTTTCAGGCACCCTTAGCATGCGTGATAAGGTGTTTTTTGCAGAAAATGTTTCAGTTGCAACTATGAATGGCAATATTCAGGCTTCAGGGTATATAAACGGCAAAAACGATGAATTTCTCGTAATGGGATGTGATGCACAGTTTAATAAGGTGGATGTTCATGACCTTTTTTACCAAATGGGCAACTTTGGACAAAGCGGTATTATTGATGAAAACCTTAGAGGCAGTATTACTGCCCGGGCCAGTTTTGTCTCCAGATGGTCACCCTATTTGGAAATTGACTGGAATTCTCTGGAAACAACTGCTGATATAAAAGTCGAAGACGGAGAGCTGATCAACTATAAACCTATGCTTGCATTATCAAGATTTATAAGGGTAGGGGATTTAAACCAGGTGAAATTTTCAACTTTGGAGAATCAGATACGCATAAAGGGCCAAAAGATAATTATCCCTGATATGGAAATCAACTCCAATGCCATCAATATTAAGCTATCGGGCGAACACACTTTCAATAATGAAATTGAATACCGCCTGCAAGTGCTACTATCTGATTTGCTGGCGCGTAACAATCGCCAAAACCGCAACCCTCAGGAGAAATATGGTGAAATCATTGATGACGGCCTGGGACGTACCACACTTTTTTTATTGGTTTCAGGCAATATTGATAATCCTGTTTTCAGCTACGACAGGCAGAGTGTTAGAGAGAAACTCAGAGAAGATTTCAGGCAGGAACGTCAGAATTTACGTGAAGCTTTCAGAAATGAATTCGGAATGAGAGCCACTGAAGCCAAAACGGATGAACCAACAACTTCTCTTACTCAACGTGAAAAGGAACAAAACGAACTCCGCCAGCGTGAAAAAGGAAAATTTGTTATTGAATGGGATGATGATTAATTTAGAGACCTCACAAATCCTAAAGCAAAATTTATGATTGAAACAAACAGATTTCTCTATAAATCGGGTAATGGGCTGTCTGAATTTAGTCCTTCGTTTTCCGAACATTATACATCTAAAAAAGATACACAGGAAGAATTTCAGGAACAGATAACTATTCTGAGGAATCTTCAGAGCATGCTTTATGCCCAGGCTAAGCATGGCATTCTTATCATTCTGCAGGCTATGGATGCCGGCGGTAAAGATGGGGTGATCAAACATGTAATGTCGGGTGTAAATCCTCAGGGATGCCAGGTGAAAAGCTTTAAAGCCCCTTCCAGTTCAGAGCTTGCACACGATTTTATGTGGCGCTGTTTTAAAGCCATGCCTGAAAGAGGTAATATCGGGATTTTTAATCGCTCATACTATGAAGAGGTTCTTATTGCCAGGATACATCCCCGCCTGCTGGCCAATCAAAACCTTCCATTTTTTCATAATAAACTGCATAAGGACCCTGAATTCTGGAATACCCGCTTTGAGGATATCGTAAATATTGAAAAATATTTTGTGCACAATGGCTATATGGTGTTGAAGTTTTTTCTCAATATTTCGCATGAAGAACAAAAGCAGCGTTTCCTTTCCCGAATAGAAAATAAAACCAAAAACTGGAAGTTTTTGATGAGTGATGTGGAAGAACGCCAGCACTGGCATGAATATCAGAAAGCCTACGGCGATATGCTTGAAAAAACTGCACATGAACTTGCACCCTGGTATGTTATACCCGCAGATAAGAAATGGTATATGCGATTGGTAATCAGTAAAATTATTGTTGAAAAATTAGAGGGATTAAATCTTAGCTATCCAGGAGTAAATGAAAAACATTTGCAGGATATTATTAAGGCCAGGGAGATTCTGAAAAATGAATAGGATATAATTTTATTTATAAAGGGGTTTATCAGACTATAATATTGCGGAATATAGTCCGTTAAAAGTGTTGAAAGTCAATAGTTCTAAGATAATTGATAAGGAAGCCTAACGCATGATATTTCTGGGGCTCGTATTCTGAACATCAGGAATCCATTATAAAAAATACTTAACCTTGGATATTTATAGTAAAAAGCAACGTTGGAAAATCTATCTTCTTGGCTTCGCTGCTGCCATTGTGGGTCTCTCACTTTATTACACCAATATTATTGTAAATAAAATAGCAGAAGATGAGCTGCAGAAAGTACGAATCTGGGCTGATGCTGTGCAAAACAGGGCCAATCTGGTACTTGTAACAGAGCAGTTTTTTGAGGAAATGAGAACAGAAGACCGCAAAAGGGTTACTTTATGGGCAGAGGCTACACGCAGATTCATCGAAGACGAAGGTGGCGATATTTCTTTTTATGCAAGGATTATTGTTGAAAATACAACTATTCCTGTATTGCTTGTAAATTCTCAGAATATTATTGTTTCCCATCTTAATCTGACTCAAACCGGAGATGATTCCGTTCAGCTTGAAGGGCAGCCATTCGAAGGCGAAATCAGAGAGCAATTTTCAGTTTATGAACCCATTCCTATAGCGTACGAAGGACAGGTTGATTATCTGTATTACCAGGATTCATGGCTTTTTACAAATATGCGTAAGGTTATGGACGATCTTATTGATTCTTTCCTCAGTGAAGTAGTAATCAATTCAGCCAATGTTCCGGTAATTATTACTGATAGTGCTAAAACCAGCATTATCGCAGCCGGCAATATTGGTAACGGAGATCTTAATGACAGTATTTATGTTCAGCAAACCATAAATGCAATGGCCGACAGACATCAGCCCCTGGTTATAGAGCTCCCGCTTCATGGAACATGTCATGTTTTTTATACCCACTCATTTTTGCTTACACAGTTAAGATATTATCCGGTTGCTCAGTTTCTTGCAATTGGTATATTTCTTTTGGTAGCTTATATATTGTTCAGTACTGCCCGGAATGCAGAGCAAAATCAGGTTTGGGTGGGTATGTCAAAGGAAACAGCCCATCAATTGGGTACTCCCATTTCATCTTTAATGGCATGGATAGAGTTATTGAAAGATAAAGGGGTTGATGAAGCTACAATCACTGAAATACAAAAAGATGTTGGAAGACTTGAAAATATTACCGAAAGATTTTCGAAAATTGGTTCTGCCCCTAAACTTACACCTTATCCCATAGCAGACGCTGTAAGAGAAAGTATTGATTATATGAAAACCCGCACCACGCAAAAGGTAAAATTTTCATTAAATGATCATACAGATGAAAATCCCAAGGTTCCTTTAAACCTGAACCTTTTTGGATGGGTGCTTGAAAATATCTGTAAAAATGCCGTGGATGCCATGTCGGGCAATGGCACCATTAGTGTTGATATTCATAAAAACACAAGAAAGGTATACATAGATATAACCGATACCGGTAAAGGCATTCCCAAGGGTAAGTTCAATGATATTTTTCAGCCGGGTTATACCAGCAAAAAACGAGGCTGGGGTCTTGGGCTGTCACTTAGCAGGCGTATTATTGAAAATTACCACCGAGGAAAAATATTTGTAAAATCATCATCAACTGAAGGCACTACATTCCGGATTGCTTTGAAACTTCAGAAGGCATCAAATATCTAGTCCCCTTCGGACAGGGTTTCCATCCTAATGCTCTCAATCCCGCTTGTTTGGGATTTCGAATACTAAGGGTACCCAACATCATACATTTGACATCAAAACCTATGTCTCATTATTATTCTTATTTTTGTATCTGAAGTTAAATGTATAATATGAATATGTTTATGCGAAAATACTTTTCCTTATCCCTCATTTTTCTTTTCCTGTTTTTTCTTCTGGTTTCATATGATTATATGTCGGTCGACAGGGTAATGATGCACATGGAAAGTCAGAGCCTGCACAGAAATAAGGTAGTAAAAGTTGAAGCTGAATTATTTTTTCATTCCACCGACGGTAGGATGATAACTCGCTATATTCAGCCTGCTTACCAGGTTATGATTGCCAATAATAAAGGTGAAGTATCACTCTTCAATGAAAAAGAAAACACTGTCGTTTACAGGCAAGGGCATGAATATTCTACTGAATCTGGCATGATACAGTTTTTTTTACAGGGAAAAACCAGAGATATGGGTTTGTCTGATTTTGGGTTTCAGCAAATGGATACAAGGTTTGATGGTAATTTGGTAATCACAGAGTGGTTCCCACCAGCTTCATTATATCATCTTTATAACAGGATTGAACTCGTACATGAAGATTTTATGCCTATTTATGTTGCTTACTACGATGCCACCCGAAATCTTGCCAAAAAAGTTTATTATTCCGACTTTCAACATTTTGGCGATGTATATCTTCCGGGTCTGGTAACTGAGTTCAATTATATTGGAAATGATTCTATCATAAACAGAATCAGATTTTCAAATATAAAAGTAAATCACCAGGCTGTAAGTCCCTGGTTTAATTTTGAAATTCCTTCAGATGCAAGACTTCGCAATTAAAATTGCTATACTTTTTTCTTTGATAATGAGCACAAACGACTTTTCGGCAGCATCTCCTCCAAGGTCAGATTTTGCAATGCTGCAGCTAAAAGAAGTGGATGAAAATGCGCATATTCACAGCCATGATATCCGGTTTATGCGCAGCCGATCGGGTAATTTCTTTATTCGTAATAACCCCGTAAGTCTTGTTTTTGGTGGTTTAATGTATTCTTATCAACGGTTTATTTCGCCACAGTTGCCATCAGAATGTTTGTATGTACATAACTGTTCAAACTTCAGTAAAGATTTATTCTATGAGTATGGCATAGTTAAAGGGCTTTTCACTACATCCGATCGCCTTTTGCGGTGTAATCGCCTGTCTGCACTGGATATTCATCCATTGTTTATTGACGAAAAAAGTGGGAAAGTAATGGAGTCAATTGATATTTACAAATCAGACGACAAATGAGCCATTCCCTGAAAAGCATACTCCTTTTTTCTTTCTTAATTTTGCTCCTTTCTGTTAAAAGCATAGCTCAGGTTAGTGTTTCTGATGAGTTGAGGTTTATAAATCATATGCTTGGAAGGCAAAATTACAACGAAGCACTTTTTCTGCTTGAGAACCTGCAAACCGAAACACCAGCTCAAAAGGATTCTGTTAATTACCTGATTGGCTGGACCCTCTATGGACGGAAGGAACTAAATCCATCGGCATATTATCTGTCAATGGTAAGTGAAGAAAGTGCGTGGTTTGAAAAATCCAGATTTTTTGCAGCTTATAATCATGCTTATTTAAGAGAAACCCAAAAATCACGGGAGCTATTAGGAGCTTTCAATGATAACTCTTCGGAGCAGATTGCATTAATGAAGAATTTTCAGTTTGCCGGTATGGCTTTGTTGGATAGGGAAATAGATATGTTTCTGCAACATGCTGAAAACTTTACCGGTAATTTCAGTATCACTGCATCAGAAGAAAAAAAACTAAACGAATATTATAGCCGGATTTCTGAAATGCCATCAAGGTCGCCTGTTGTTGCGGGAATCATGTCGGCCGCAGTGCCTGGTTTGGGTCGAATTTATGCCGGTAAAACAGCCGAAGGTATTTCCGGCTTTTTATATGTTGGTGCTCTGATTGCTACATCCTGGGATTTATACAACAGACTGGGTAGCAGCAATCCTTTTTTTATCATTTCAGCCGGTTTATCCGGAATTTTTTATATTGGAAATATCTGGGGTAGCGCTGCAGCAGTAAACAGAGTTCAAAGAGAATTTAACTATGAAATGGATCATCGCATTTTGCTTGATATGCATATTCCTTTGCGTAAGCTTTTCCCCTGATAAAGCTTTTGCACAAAAAGATGGCAGTGAATTTCTTGAAGATGGTAACATTCTTTTCGGGAAGGGTAACTACTTTGAAGCTGGAATAGCATTTGAAAGGGCCTACTTTCTCACATCCGACAGCAGATTAAGGATGGAAGCAAATATAGCAAGGGCACAGGCTCTTAAGCAAACAGGTGAGTTTTTGAAAGCCCGAAATGATTTGCAAAGAACTCTGCATCTGCGGCAATTTCCTGAACTTCATTTTCAGATAATGTATGAACTGGCTTTTTGTGAATATATGCTGGGAAATTATTCCAATGCCATTGGTAGTTTAATGCAGCTAAAACACTTTTATCCGGAAGATTATTTTTCGAATGAAGTTCTTACTCTTCATGCGTTAGCCGGGGTTATGGCAGAAGATTTTTCGCTTGCACAGGAAAAAGTACTTGAGTTGATAATCCTTAATGAGCATGAAACAGAAATAGCAGATAGCCTGGTTAAGAGAACATTGATTTTGTTTTGCGAATGCTCAGCTCCTGTCGAAAAATCAGAAAGGACTGCAGCCCGATGGTCCACATTTGTGCCCGGCACAGGGCATTTATATGCAGGTTATCCCGGAAAAGGCTTACTTAATGCCGGATCACAACTGGTTTCTCTGGGTCTGGCAGCCTATATGGGTTGGAATAATCTTTACGTTAGCGGTTTTGTGGTGGGTTTGGGAATGTTTCAATCCTTTTATTTTGGAGGTATCAGGCAGGCTGCTTTTCTTGCAGGTCAAAGAAATCTGAAAGAAATGGCAGGCTATAAAGAAATTCTGAAAAATTTTATTTTGACTTTAAATGATGATTAGAAGATTTTTTATAGATAAATCTTATCAGTATTTGATAATTCTTTTACTTATCCTTTTCAGGCTTTCAAGTTTGAGCGCATCAGACCTTAATGCTGTTTCCGGCAAGGCAATGATTGCATTATATAATTTTCAATTTCAACATGCAGATTCTTTAATAAGGAATCTGGAAGAGTCTTTTCCCAACCATTACCTGCCTCCACTCTCGAGAGCAAACTATTACTGGTGGAAAATTATTACCGATAATCCTGGTTCAGATATACAGCAATTATATATTGCCAGTTTGAATAATGCGGAGAACATTGTTAAACAATTAGTGAAGAATAAGCAATACGATTATACCGATGTTTTTCATTTTATTAATCTTTATGCTCTCAGGGCGCGACTTGATCTTATTAACGGAGAATACATGAAAGCTTTACGGCATATGAAAAACTGCGTTGATTTTATCGGATTCGCTCTTGGAAGAGAACAAGCACATGAAAATTTTTATCTTACATCAGGTCTTTATAATTATATGACTGAATATGGCAGCAAAAGGTATCCTATTCTGCGTTTTTATATTTTAATGTACCCCAGAGGTGATATGAAGCTTGGATTGAGCCAGCTTAAAACTGCAACTAATAGCCAGAACCTTGTATTGCAAACTGAAGCCCGTTATTTCCTGATGAAAATATTTCTTGAACTTGAACAGGATTATCAAAAGGCATTGGAGCATGCAGCGTGGCTAACTGAAAAATATTCTGCAAATTTGATTTATCTCTATCATTATCATGAGTTGCTTTCTTTGAGCAATCAGAATGAAAAGGCAAATGCTGTCAGGATATTATATTTTGAAATAATTCAGAGTAACAACCATTTGACTGCCGGGCAGCGCCTATATCTAAAATCCCTGTTATAAAAAAAGCCTTGTGATGTCGACACAAGGCTTTAAGTTATTTTTGCACAAAAATTTTACCACATAAAAAATTTCGGATTATCGATATATTGACTAATATCATCATTAATAAGGCCGATGAGTAGCATTATCCAGTCGATAGTTGCAACAATTCCACAACCGCCCAGAGTTAAAATATATCCGACAATAGTACCGGTTGAAGTCCCCAGATAAGCTCTGTGAATACCCAGATATCCAAGAAACCAGCTTAGAAGAAAAGCTACCAGAGGATCCTTGTTTTCTTCAAAATAGGTCTGGCCCGCATAGCCCATATCAGCCAAGGGTGCAAGGGGTTCTACATGATTAAATTCTACTACTTCTGCCCTGGCAAACAAATCGTCAATGGTTGCATTATCCAGGTGATAGGATGTACCGGCTTGTGTGGCAAATACTCCTACGAAAAGCATAATAATAAATGTCATTAATTTTCTCATAAGCAATAGTTTTTGTTTATTTAATACTTAATTATTTAAGAAACCTCTACAAAAATAAAAAATAATATATCAATTGCAAGTGTTTTGTTGATAAGAACCCTTTAATATTATGAATTTATGTTTAATATGTGGATGTAAGTGGGATGCCTTTTCGTCGCCCGGCTGCC
>SKSE01000193.1 GCA_007118135.1 Bacteroidales bacterium
CACGAAAAGGGATTTGAAATTTATGGTGTTTCACTGGACCGCACTCGTGACCAATGGCTCAATGCCATTGAAAAGGACAATATTACCTGGCATCAGGTAAGTGATCTAAGGTTTATGAATTCGCCGGTTGTTAGTTTGTACAATTTCTCAGAAATTCCGCACACTGTTCTTATTGACAGAGAAGGAAGAATCATTGCAAGGAACTTTTCTGTTGATGAGTTGGAAAATCTTTTACTGGCAAATCTCTGATAAAAATATTCTAACTATTCATAAAAAAGCCGGAGTAAGAATCTTACCCCGGCTTTTCACAATGTCTTATCTACCAAAGATTTACCACTGTAAATGCTTTCTTTTCAACTTGAGAATAATAGTCCTTGGGATGCTCCCACGATACTCTGTCAGCTTTTTCATTGAGCACTGCCATACGTTTCTTTTTAATATCAAAGATCCTCACCCCATTGTAGTCCATAATGGAGGGGTAGTAAAAATGAGCGGTAACCAGGGGTTTTGATGGTGATGGATTCTGAATATGATGAATACCATTTAGGGGCTCAAAGATCACCTCACCCTTTCTGAAGTTCTTAGGTGGATGGCATGAAAGCTGTTTTTCTTCGTCCTCATATACAAATGAAGTTTCGGTAAGAAGGCCCTTCAGCACTGCTATATATCCCCAGTAATTATTATGCTGATGCACTGGAAGTTGATGCTGTGCAGGCCAGATATTCAAAAATACCCGCAAAGGAGAATCCATAATATAAACCCTTTTGTATTCATCGAAATTATTGCCTTTCAGAAATGACATATAATCTACTTGTGAAAAATCAATGGAATTGAGTGTAATTTTAAGAATGTTAGGCTCAATCTTTTCCGGGTCCAGTTTTAGAAGTTTTTCAAGTACTTTTTTCATAGCTTTTATTTTTCATTTTCCTGATGGATACTACTGAATTCTTTTCTCAATGATTATCAGAATCTTGCAATACAAGGGAGCTTGTCAATTTCAACTTGTATTACGGGGGATTAAAGATAAGAAAATTTGAGAAGCCTGCAATTATAAGCGCAAAGGTGAATCTGAAAAATCAGTTTTTGTACGAGGAGTATTTATATCTTTGCAAAAAAAAATTTTGAAAACACCACATCGAATTTATTTTATTTCCGACGCTCACCTTGGTGTTCCATCACACGATTCTAGCCTTGAACGCGAAAAGCTTCTTGTTCATTGGCTTGACAAAATAAAAAAAGATGCTACTGAAATTTATCTTCTCGGAGATATTTTTGACTTCTGGTTTGAATACAAAACTGTAGTACCCAAAGGTTATGTTCGCCTGCTGGGAAAAATTGCCGAAATTACTGATTCGGGTATACCTGTATATTACTTTACAGGTAATCATGACATGTGGATTTTCAATTATTTCGAGAAGGAGCTTGGTGTTATCATGCACCGCGAACCCCAGGAAAGAGAAATTAACGGAAAGCTCTTTTTTATTGCCCACGGCGATGGCCTCGGGCCTGCCGATTATGGCTATAAATTCCTGAAAAAGCTATTTTCTAACCGCATCAGCCAGAAATTATTTTCATGGCTGCATCCCGGATTTGGAATTGGACTGGCACTCTATTTTTCCAGAAAGAGCAGAATGGCAAACGGTGCCAAGGATGAAGTTTTTCTTGGCGAAGAAAAAGAAAGACTTATCAGGTTCTGCCACGATATGGTAAAAATTAAACCTTATAACTATTTTATTTTCGGTCACAGACACCTTCCTCTCGATATTGAAATTGCCCCCGAAACCAGGTATATCAATACCGGCGACTGGGTTGGCAGTTTTTCTTATGCCGTTTTTGATGGAGAAAAACTTGAACTGAAATACTTTTCTGCCGGAAATAAGATAACACTATAATATATTACGTCGACACCTATACTATATTATTTTTTCCACAAAAAGAACCTTTTTGCTGTTTATAGCGTATAATTTTATAATTTTACATGTAAACATCAGGTTTTTATGAAAAATCAGTGTTCCAAGATTGGTAAATGCAATCTTTTCGGGGGGGAGCTCGAAATACCGGAAGACTCAGTAATCAGATACAAATGTTTTTACTGCCTGGGAGAAGAATCTCGCTGGAGCAGTTGTAAGCGTTTTATGATCATTGATGAACTAGGATATTGTCCGGATTTTGTAATGCCCAATTCACTTCTGTCTTCCGAACAGATCATGAACCGTATCCAGTGGTCAAAGGTATCAAACTAAGGGTTTACAAAACCTCTGCTACTACAAAGGTACTGCCACCAATAAATACAAGATCATCATCCGATGCCTGCATTTTTGCCTGGCTAAGGGCCTCCTTCACACTCTCAAATTTTTTGCCTTGCAATCCCAATTTACCTGCTTCTTTTTGCAGTTCTTCCGCAGAAAGCCCTCTTGGCACATCAGGTTTACAAAAATAATATGTAGTGTTATCAACTGGCAATAATGAAAGAATACCCGAAATATCCTTGTCATTCATCATGCCGATAACAAAATGCAGATGCCTGTGTGGGGTAAGTCTGATATTCTCAAGCACGGCACTAATTCCGTCGGCATTATGTCCGGTGTCGCATATTATCAGTGGTTTTTGCGAAAGGATTTGCCACCGGCCGCCCATACCGGTATTTTTAATGACATTCATCAGCCCCTTTTTCAACGCAGTTTCAGAAATAGAAAAGCTGCCTGACCTGTTAATGACTTCAACAGACTGGACAACAGTACAAATATTTTCCAATTGATAAGTACCAGTAAGCGGGCTTTGAAACTCAAGGATTCCCGTCTCCCTTATTATTGAACCTTCTATCATTTTTTCTTCTGCATCAAAAGTATAACTCTTGAGTTCCACTTTGCAGTTCTGTTCTGCACGGAAAATCTCAGAGCGTGTTTCTGTAGCTTTATCCAGAAGAACCTGAAGGGCTTCAACTCTGCTTTTTCCTGCAACAACAGGTACTCCAGGTTTAATAATTCCTGCCTTTTCCCTTGAAATTTCTTCAATGGAATTGCCAAGCAAATTCATATGGTCAAGCCCTACGTTGGTAATAATGGAAAGTTCCGGGGTGATAATATTGGTTGAATCCAATCTGCCTCCGAGTCCGGTTTCGATTATGGCAATATCAACCTTTTGCTCTGCAAACCAGGCAAAAGTCATGGCAATAGTCATTTCAAAAAAGGAAGGCTTAATGGTTTCAAAAAAATCCATGTGCTTTTCCACAAAAGCTGTAACGTAGCTTTCGGGCATCATTACGCCGTTTATCCTGAAGCGTTCGCGAAAGTCCTTGAGGTGTGGTGAAGTGCATAAACCGGTTTTGTAACCGGCTTCCTGAAATACTGATGCCAGCATGTGGGCTACAGAGCCTTTGCCATTGGTACCGGCAATATGAATGCTTCTGAATTTTTTTTCAGGATTTCCCAAGTGATTTGCCAGGGCCCATGTATTATCCAGATTGGCTTTGTAGGCAGCCGCCCCAATGCGGTGAAACATGGGTAGCTGTGAATAAAGAAAATCAAGGGTTTGCTGATAATTCATCAGTTAAGCCTGATAAAATTATAGGTGATGGTACCGGTTTGCTCATGGGGAGCATCGCTTTTTACATCAAATCTCGCTCTTCGGGCTGCGTTTTCTGCTGCCTGCCAAAGTACTCTGTCGGATGTGGTGGTTCCACGAGCACCGGCGGTAACTCTGATAACTTCGCCGTTTCTGTTAACTGTAATAGCTACAACAACTCTTCCCTGCGATTGGGTTGTATATTCGGGGAGTGGTAAAAAGTTAGCTCTCCTTCCTGTAAGGCTGAAGTCTACTCCACTACCCTGTCCTCCCCCTTCGTAAGAGGTTCCATCGGTGGTTCCATCAGGTCTGCCCTGGTTTCCGGCCTGGGCAGTTTCGCCCTGGGTTTGGGTTTCGGTTGTGCGTCTGTCGCGCCCGGGAAATAATGCTCTGGGGTCAACCTGTGGCTCAGGCTCGGGCTCTGGTTGTTGCTGGGTAGTTTCCTGCTGCGGTTGTGGGGGTTCCCTCACCGGTTCCTGTTGTCTGGGTCTTTCAGGGGTTGGTGCGGGTGATTCAGGAATAGCTATGCTCTCTTCGGTGCTCTGGGTAGCCACATCTTCGGCTTCGGGTGCTGCCTGTGTAGGCTGCGGTTGCGGGGGTGGCGGTGAAGCTGATAATGGCTGGCGATCACCACTGCCCATTTCGGTATATCCCAGATTAACCAGAACACCTTCTTCTTCGGGTAATGGCAATGGTGTGGTTAAACCAAAAAAGATAATAACCACCAAAAGCACAGCGTGAAATATCACGGTGCCCAGAATGGCTCTTGAATCATATTTCTTTTGGTTTTCTTCCATATTAACGTCGGGGCTGAGTTGCCAGAATTACCCTGTGTTTAGTTTGATACATATTATTGATATTGTTCACCACATCAATTACACTTACGATATACTGAACTGCAACACTTTGGTCGGAGCGCAATACAACCGAACCTTCATCCTGGTTACCAAGGGCTGTTATCAGTCCGGTTTGCAATGCATCAAGATCTACCGGGGTTTCTTCCAGATAAATATGATTATCTGCATTAATATACACGGTAACAGTTTGCCTTGCCATAGTGCGGCTGTCGCTTGTGGGCAATAACAGCTTAATGGCATTGGGAGCAACCAGTGTAGATGTGAGCATGAAAAATATAAGCAACAGGAAAACCAGGTCCGACATGGAAGCCATGTTGAACTCTGCTTTTCTTGGATTTCTTAGTTTAATGGCCATAATCAAAAAAATTAAGCTGCCGGTTCATGCAACAGGTCCATAAATTCTGTAGCCCTTGCTTCAAGCATAAAAACAACCTTTTCAATACGGGCTACCAGAATATTATAGCATATATAACCTATAATACCTACGGTAAGACCGGTAATAGTAGTTATCATAGCTTCATAAATACCTCCTGCCAGCAATGAAATATCAATATTGTTACCTGCCATCGACATATTATAAAATGCCCTAACCATTCCCATAACTGTACCAAGAAAACCCAGCATGGGTGCAGCGCCTGCGACAGTAGAAAGGAAAGCAATGTTTTTTTCGAGTTTTGAAACCTCAAGCTTACCCACATTTTCGATAGCTGCATTGATATCGTTGAGCGGACGACCAATTCGCGTAATACCTTTGGCTATCATTCGCGAAAGTGGTGAATTATTATTACGGCAAAGAGATTTGGCACTGTCAATACGTCCGTCATGGATAAAATCCCTGATGTTGTTCATGAAATTGTATTCTTCTTTTGATGCCTTACTGATGGCCAAATACCTTTCAATAAAAATATAAATGGCAATGATTGAAAGAATCAAAAGAGGAATCATTACAATTCCGCCTTTAAAAGCAAGTGAAAAAAAGCTGAGAGTTTCCTCCGTAGGGCCATCGATAGCCAGGGTATCGGCAATCTGCCCACCCACCTGAACCTGTAGTAACAACGAGTTTATCATCTATTTCTAACTTAAATTATCCTTTTTTGGGTTTCGCTTAAATAACTATGAAATAAGTATTTTATTTTATCGGTGCAAAATTAATAATTGTTTTGTGAACAAAGCTAAAAGTCAACAGAATATCATTCAGACTTAAGATTTTTTTCCATATAAACACTTGTAGATGGAAAAGCAAATTCGGCACCATGCTTTTTAACTATCTCCACAATTTTGTAAAGGACTTCCTGTTTTACATCAAGGTAGACGGTCCAGTCCATGGTATCAACAAAAAACAAAACCATGATATCAAGACTACTTGGCCCGAAGTCATGAAATCTTATTTTACCCTCCTGGTTGGTATTGGGATGATTATCAATATAATCCTGAATGTCTGCAACAATAGCCTTTAACTGATCGGGTGTGGTAGAATAGGTAACTCCCACTGTAAAACTGGATCGACGGAAAGTACGAAGCGACAGATTATCCAGTTCCGAATCAACCATTTTTTTATTGGGAAGAGTTACAAAACTTTTTTCCAATGTTCTGAGCCGTGTACTTCGAAAACCCACTTTTTCAACAACTCCTGTAATTCCTGCAACCCTTACCATATCTCCGGCCACAAAAGGCTTGTCGAGAAAAATCGTAAATGAACCCAGCAGATTCTCCAATGTTTCTTTGGCCGCAAGTGCAATGGCAAGACCACCGATACCCAAACCAGCAACCAATGTGCCCACATTTACATTAAAAATTGAGCCCAGGATGATCAATACCCCAAATATCACAACAATAATCTTGATAAAATCAATGAAAAATGGAATAATTTGTCCGGAGTATTTACTCTCCATACCCTCGGCTCTTCGTATCATAATCAGAGAGAGAAAATCAGCCATGCGAAGAAATATCCAAATAAAGGACGAATAAAGCAGAACCATATATCCCTTATTGAGAATCATCCATATGCCAAACTGATGTTTGGGAGCCATACCCCATTCTTCCGGAAAACCAAGATGAGAAAATGCAATAAAAATGACAATAACCATTATGGTAAAACCGACCGGTTTATGCATCAACTCCACAAACTTATCACTATGAATATCATGCGAATACCGTTTCAAAAGTTTAAAAAGTAATCGATTGGAAAATCTTGAAACAAAACGCTTAAACAATATCCCGGCAAGTAAAATGAGTAAAAACCATGCATAACTCTGTAAAGAATTACCCAAAAATTCCTGATTTAAAAACTGATTAATCTCATCCATTTCTTATCTGGTAAAAAGGTTTTTAGAATTTAATCAACTTGTAGAAAGAATACTTTCAAAGAAACATCAAAATTAGGATATTTAACTTATTGGATTGCACCTGATGAGCAGAAATATTAACAAAAAATTAATGTATTGAATAGCATGATTTCTCGAAAAAAAATCCACCAAAAATGCTTATCTTTGCACTCTGAATTTTTAACCTTAAAATAAACAATCGATATGGGACAAATTAAAGTTGCCATTAATGGCTTTGGAAGAATTGGAAGATTAACCCTTAGAGCTTCTTTGAACAGAAGCGATATGGAAATTGTAGCAGTTAATGACCTTACTGATAGCAAAACGCTGGCTCATTTGCTAAAATACGACTCTGTGCATGGGAAATTCCCTGGAACTGTTGCAGTTGATGGTGATGACCTGGTTGTAAACGGTAAAAAAATCAAGGTATTTGCTGAAAGAGATCCTGGTAATTTGCCCTGGAAAGAGCATGGAATTGATGTAGTTGTTGAAGCTACCGGAGTATTCCGTTCACGCGATAAGATCAGCCTCCATCTTCAGGCAGGAGCGAAAAAAGTTGTGCTTTGCGTTCCTTCAAAAAAAGCTGACGATGTTGATGCAACCGTAGTTTTGGGTGTAAACGACCATGATATCAAACCCGAGCATAAAATTTACTCAAATGCATCCTGTACTACCAACTGCCTTGCACCTTTCGCTAAGGTATTGCACGACAAATTCGGTATCAGACGTGGTTTGATGAACACCATTCACTCTTATACCAATGACCAGATCATTCTTGATGCTCCTCACTCCGACTTGCGCCGTGCACGTGCCGCAGCCATGAGCATTATCCCAACTACTACCGGTGCTGCAAAAGCTGTAGGTTTGGTTATTCCTGAGCTGAAAGGTAAACTTGACGGTTTCGCCATGCGCGTTCCTACTCCCGATGGTTCTGTTGTTGACCTTACTGTTGAACTTGAGAAGGATGCTACCAAAGAAGAAATCAATGCAGCCATTAAAGAAGCAGCTGAAGGTTCAATGAAAGGAATTCTTGAATACTGCACCGATCCTATCGTTTCTACTGATGTTATCGGAAATACTCATTCATCCGTATTTGACTCGATGATGACCCAGGTTATTGATGGTAAATTTGTTAAAGTACTTTCATGGTACGATAATGAATATGGTTACTCAAACCGTGTGGTTGACCTGGTTGCCAAAATCGGATAAAAAACCTGATCAAAATATTTAGATAAAAGAACCGGCACTTAACCGCCGGTTTTTTTATGTTTCAAATTATCCGGTCAGGAAATTATATTTCTTACACGCTGATAATCCAGGTAGTAAAGAAGTCTTATGGAAAAGCTGTTAATTTGGGGCTGTTCAATTGTGTTTCTCAGGTTTTCGGTATAGCTGCGGGTTATACGGGCAATATTGCTGTCAATGTTATTTTTCCAGGCAAATGTCATTTGGCTTCCGGGAGCAAAATGCCAGGTAAGCAGCATGTCAATAGTGAAAGCATTGTAGTTGATGTTGTTTACTCCCAAATCATCGGCCAAATGATCAAGCCGTCCGTCATCACGCAAATGGTAATATTCGCCAGTATATTCCACAAGCGACCAGTAATGGCGCAAATCAAATTTCAGCGACAGATCATTGGTGAAAATATAGGATGCTCTGATGGTATTGGTAAAAGTATCCATGTTACGCCTCCCGAAGTATATATTATTGGAATTCCGGATACCCACAAAGCCAATATCACCATTCTTTCCCAGATAGCGGAATCCATAGGTCATATTTAATCTGTCACTTGCCCTGAAGGTGGGGCGTAGTTCAAATCCAAATTCCTCCTGTAAGTCTTCCGACAAAATCCGGGAATATTTTACATCACCATCCAGATACACACGTTTTCGATAGTCAGTGGAGTACAAAGCAAACAGGTCATATGCCGCATCTGTTTCATAAAAACGGCCTGGAACCCTGGTTTCAAAGTAATCGCGGTTGCCAAGCGGCCGGTAATCGGTTCTCATAATCACAAAAAAGCGTGTATCGAACATTGCTCTCAGATTATATTGAACATTAAACCCGGAAAAGGTGTCAGGAGTGTGCAAACGGTTATAATTTACCGATATTTCATTTCTCAGATTCCAGAACCTCCAGAATGGGTCAAACACATTATGCGAAAATGACACCTTATTCATTACCAGGTTATTAAAGGAAAGGAAGCCCAAATCATTGGGATCGTAGGTATTACTTAAAACAAGGCGGTTATAGGTATATTGCCATGTACCTCCGACCTTTCCGGCAGTAATATCATATTTATACCCGGTTACATCATTTACAGAGCTATACTGCTGACTGAATGCAGCATTTCCACTGACACGAAACATATTGCTGGCATCCATAAAGCGGAATTCCGTTGCCGTTACGTTAGCTGCAAATCCATCTCTCGTCAACTCGGAAACGTTGGTATTGATTATACTCAGAAAAGAATTATTGGCCAAACTACGGTCTGCAACCAATACATTATAATTGGTAAAGGCCTGAGTGGTGATATTTCTTTCCAAACCGGTAATGGAATCCCTCACAATTGCATTGCTGGGGGCAGTCATAGCATTGAAAAAGCCAAGTCCGAGCCCACCTGAGGTTCTGCCTGAAATTTTTGTAGCATTGATAAGACGGGTTTCCAGCGGATTCTCCTTTACAACTTCATTTGGACCCTGTTCAAAGTAAGGCAATGAATAATTTCGCGGTGTACTTCCAATACGCCTTGAATAAAAGATGTCGGCTTTCCCGAAAAGTTCTGTCCCTTCAGTAAAAAACTGCCGGTTTTCATCGTATTTTACTTCGTAAGGAGTAAGATTCAGCACTCTGGCATCGGATTGAACCTGGCCAAAATCAGGGATCAATGTCATATCCATGGTAAAGCTGTTACTGATGCCATATTTCAGGTCCATTCCTCCTACAAAAGTATTTGCCCACTGATCTCCGCCACCGTTTTTTTCAAGATATGATGAAACATAGGGAAAAAGGGCAAGCCTGACAGGGGGTGTAATACCTTCAATTCCGTTCAGCCGACCCAGAAATGCCAGCGGATCACCAATGCGTCGGTTTACAAAATTCCAACTGGATTGCTCACGTGTACGACGAATCTCACGCCAGAAATTGATACCCCACGATTGCACGTCATTGCGTGGGAAACGCAGAGCAGCATATGGAATCTTCATTTCCACACTCCACCCTTCTTCATCGATACTGACATCACTGAGCCATACCGCATCCCAGTTTACATCACCCCGTGAGTTTCCGGCACCTGAAATATTAATATCGGTCTGGACACCCGATGCTGAAACCTGGAATCTAAATCCATTGATCCCATCATCAAAGGGGTTTATGTCGATCCAGAAAAGATCTGTATTCAGGTTATTACCCGAATCTCGAAGGCCCAGTTCAGTAAGAATTTTATCCGGCTCAGGATCCATCATCCTGGCACCAATATAAATGGCATTGTCGTCATACAATACCCTTACATGGGTTTCAAAGCTGGCAGGCCTGTCATTGTGAGGTTCATATTGATGAAAACCGGTAGCAACGGGCGCATGCTCCCACTCAGGGTCGTCCAGCATCCCGTTAATAACGGGCGGATCTTTAGTTCGTAAAGCTTGCAAAACCCGCCTGTCGTTCTGGCCGGAAGCAACCAGGGAGATAAAACCGGAAAATACCAGGAAAATAAGATGAAATAAAAAACCCTTCATTAATGGTGTGCACTTTTTTCGTGATCAAAGATAGAAAAAGGGATATATGAAAACATGCAGAAATATTTAATCCTTGTTAAAAATGCAAGATTGACTATTCATTACTTTTATTAATCCTTAGATTTGTATAACTCAAAATCCTAAAAACAAAGCCATGAACTATTCAGCAAGCTCTCAGAGATATGAAAATATGAAATACAACCGAACAGGCCGCAGCGGGCTATTATTACCCGCTATCTCACTGGGTCTGTGGCATAATTTCGGTGGGGTAGATATTTTTGAAAACGGACGAAGCATTATTCACCGTGCATTCGATGCCGGTATCACCCATTTCGATCTGGCAAACAATTACGGGCCACCCCCGGGAAGTGCCGAAGAAAACTTTGGAAAAATCCTTGCACACGACCTGAAGATTTATCGCGATGAACTCATAATTTCTACCAAAGCCGGTTATTATATGTGGCCCGGGCCTTATGGAGATTTTGGCTCAAGAAAGTACCTGATCAGCAGCCTGGATCAAAGCCTGAAACGTATGGGACTGGATTATGTTGATATCTTTTATTCTCACCGCCCCGATCCACACACTCCCATGGAAGAAACCATGATGGCACTGGATCAGGTGGTAAGGCAAGGCAAGGCTCTTTATGTTGGTGTTTCATCCTATTCGCCTGAACAAACCAGTCAGGCAGCCGATATTCTGGGGCAACTAGGCACTCCCTGCCTGATTCACCAGCCACGTTATTCTATGCTTGACCGATGGGTAGAAGATGGATTACTGGATACACTGGAAACCCTCGGTATAGGTTCTATTGCCTTTTCACCATTAGCCCAGGGCGTTCTTACCGACCGCTACCTGCAGGGCATCCCCAATGATTCCAGGGCAGGTAAACCCACAGGCTTTCTTCAGCCCGACCAGGTTACACGGGAAAAACTTGAGATAGTAAACAAACTAAATGGTATTGCCCACGAACGTGGTCAAAGTCTTGCCCAAATGGCCATTGCATGGCTGCTTAAGGACCATCGTGTAACATCGGTTCTCATTGGTGCCAGCAGTGTTGAGCAATTGAATGACAACCTGAAAACCTTGAACAATCTGAGTTTTTCAGATGATGAATTGAGAAGGATTGATGAAATAATCAGCTGATTCCGGACCGGGCAATCAGAATTTTTCGAATACGCCAAGCCCGAAAAGGGCGAAATCATA
>SKSE01000058.1 GCA_007118135.1 Bacteroidales bacterium
GGAAAGCCCGCCAGGAAATGCTCCATTTGCAGAACAGCCTCATTAAGCTGATGGATGGTTGCCCCATCGGGCATTTGCCCGCGCACGTAAAGAGTGGTTCTTTCGGGGTCGGTAAAGTATGAGCGTTCGAACACAAAACGCGAGAATAACCTGAATGAGCCCCCCAGTATCTTTTCAGTAGTGTTTTTGAGTTTTCGCTGGTAAAAATCGCTGCCAATGGTAGCATTGTACCAACCCGCTGCCCTGCTTTCTCCTTCCACTTTTGAAGGCAGTAAATGTACCGGAACTCCAAACCCCAGGATCAGTATCAGAAACATGAACCACCGAAACCGTTTGATAAGGGTAATTGTGCGGAAATAGAACATGACGGCCCGGGCTTTCCGGCGCAAACTCTTCAGCGACTGTTTGCTGTTGTTGGTATCTATCCTGATCTTTGTCATCAGCGCCGGGATAAAAAACCAGGCCACCAGCAAGGAAAGAGCCAGGTTAACCAGCACCACCGCGGCAAAATCGCCCAATTGTGCTTGTTGCTGGCTGCTCAGCAGAAAAATAACCGACAGCGAGCCCAGCGTGGTAAAGGTTGCAGCAAGTATGGCCAGAAAAACCTTTTTGTTTCGTTGGTGGCGTATATGCTCAATCATCACAATGCTGTTATCGATGATAATACCAAAAGAAACGGTAATGCCCGCCAGTGAATACAGGTGAATTTCAATGTCAAACAAATGGTACCATGCTACGGCAAGCAACAAATTGGCCAGTACTGTTATACCAATCATCAGCAAATACTTTAGCCGGCGCGAAACCAGCAACACAAACACCATAAGTATGGTAAATGAAAGTAGCATGCGGTACCCAACCCTGCGTAAATCTTTGCGGATAAACTCGGTATCATCATAGGTAAGTATTGCCTGCCATCCTTGAGGCATCTGCTCCCCGAGCTGGTCTATTGCGTTACGTACCTGGCCGGCCAGCCTGATCTGGTTTGCCCCCTGCTGTGCCAGTATGGTCATCATCAACGTGCTTTGGCCATTAATGCGGTAGTAGCTGCGAGCTTCGGTTTCCACCAACCTGAACTGTGCCACATCCTCCAGAAAAACCAGTTCCCCATCTGCCTGCCCGATGGGGATATGCTGCCACATATTTTCCGGGTTTTTCCGGATTCGCATCATAACCGGAATCTTTACCTTTTCATCCAGGCTGTAGCGATCGGGGGTGCCCATGCCCAGGAAATTTTCGCCAAAGTGTTCCTGTAAAGCACTCACCAGTTGTAAGGAAGTAATCCCAAGTATTTCAAGCTTTCGGGTATCGTAAATCAATTGATATTCCTGCGGGTTTACCCCAAAAAAGTTAAGCTGGTCAACCCCGTTGATCTGCGAAATACCAGGCAGCACATAGCCTTCAAGATAATCAGCAATTTTATGCGATGATTCAGGAGCTACCACCGTGTAGGTAAGCATAGGGGTGTTTCTGCCTACGGCGCGGCTCACCGAAACCTGCGGATAACTGACCCCTTCAGGAAAACCGGGATACAGCCGCCGGATGCGCGAGGCCATTTCAAAGCGTGCCATCTCCAGATCCACACCCTTTTTAAAGCGGATGTCGATATGTCCGCGTCCACGGGTAGATACCGAATTGATCTCCTCAACATTTGACATGGTAGCCAGACTTCCTTCTATTATGGATGTTACCTCCCGCTCTACATTGATTGCCGGCACCTCCTGCCATGAAAAAGAGATGCGCATGGATGGCAGGGTTGCCGAAGGGTGGAGTTGCACTCCCAGTCCGGGCAGCAGCACCAATCCCACAAGCATGAGGGCGGTGAAGATGATTATGAGGGGGAAGGGGCGCATATTGTTAATTTTAATATTTTCTCGTTGGACGACTTCAAGTTCGTCCCACGAGTAATGTTATTCAGGTTTTTCAATGAGTGCTTCTTTCTTTATCGTCCGATGACTTAGAGTCGTGGGGCGATAAATTGCAGGACGATGGATGAACTTCCAAACCCAGCTCCGTTATTCTATCCCTGGAAATCAACTTTCCATTTCTCAAACCCACCACATCAGGATAAGAAGAAAACTCCCACTCTTCATTCCGTTTAACCATTCCAGCCTTTAGCGGGTTAAATAAAATGTAGTTAAAACAAACATTAGGGTATTGCTTTTCAGGAGTGTCAGTATTAATCATTGTTACACCATTGGAAACATACCAGGTCTGAGCTATTGCCAGACTTTTTGTTAAGCAAATCGCTTTTGTTTGTTGCCGGAAGAGTGAACCTGTTTTACCATTTTGCTTATTGATTGCCCGCGTGTATGACGAAAGCAGAATACCAACAGATTTTGCTAAAGATGTGGTTCTTGAATCGCTTTCTTCCCCGTCATTCTTTACCATATCAATTCTATTCACAAAAATCATGATATGAAAGTGATTGGGCATAAGGCACCATGCTAAAATATCAGCAAAAGGTGTTATCTGGATATTGACTTTTCTTAAGAAATACAGGTAGTTTTCCCGGATAAAGAAAATGGATTGCCTGTTATTTCCCTGATTAAAAAGATGATAGATGTGACCTGATTCAAAATTCATGATTATAGGTTTTTCTCGATAATCTGCTTCTCGTTGGACGACTTCAAGTTCGTCCCACGAGTTAGATTTTCTAAGTTTTTTTTCATAGTCGTCCGACGACTCAGAGTCGTGGGACGACAGGTTCGGTGCTTGTTTTTTCGTTGAACGACTTTTAGCTCATCCCATGAGAATTTTTAAACAAATAATAGTAAACAAGCGGTACAAAATACAAACTCACCAGTGTGCCCAGTCCCAGGCCGCCCATTACGGCGAGGGCAAGGGGTTTTTGCAGTTCGCCGCCCAGTCCGGTGATAAACAGAAAGGGCATAAGGGCGCTTATGGTGGTGATACTGGTCATTAAAATGGGTTTGAGGCGGTAGTGTCCTGCGGTATGTAAAGCCCGCATGAGGGGCATGCCTTCGGCCCGCAACCGGTTGATAGTATCGATTTTAAGGATGCTGTCGTTGATGATGATACCCGACATAACCACCAGCCCGATCATAGACATTACATTGAGGGTGGCATTGAACAACATCAGCAAGATCAGTGCACCTGCCATAGCAATGGGTACTTCAAGCAA
>SKSE01000139.1 GCA_007118135.1 Bacteroidales bacterium
CCTGTTTCGCATCAACCGCAAACGCCTTGCACTAAGCCAGTACCAGCAGGCCGGAGCCTTCTTTTTCAACGAGGGAAAAAACATCCTGATTACTTTCCTGGCTGCCAAACTGGTGCTGGAGGGTCAACTTACCCTGGGTATGATGCTGGCTATACAATACATCCTGGGTCAGTTGAATGCCCCGGTAGAGCAAATGATCGGGTTTATGCATGCCTTCCAGGATGCTAAAATCAGCTTTGAGCGGATGGGCGAAATACACAACAAGGAAGACGAGATGCAGGTGGATTACCAGCGCGTAAGTGATTTACCCGCTGACTGGTCGTTGTACGTGCAGTCGCTGGACTTTCAGTATCCCGGTGCTGATGACGTAAAAGTGCTGAAATCGCTCGATTTGGAAATCCCACAATCCAAGGTAACGGCCATTGTAGGGGCCAGCGGCAGTGGCAAAACCACCCTGATAAAAATGTTGTTGGGTTTTTACCCGCCGCTAAGCGGTGAAATCAAGGTAGGAAATTATCCCCTTCAGTCTGTTGAACCTGCAGCCTGGAGAGAAAAATGCGGAGTGGTAATGCAGGACGGGTTTATTTTCTCCGATACCATTGCCGGTAATATTACTATGAGCGACAGTGCTCCACGACATGACAAGCTGCACCAGGCTCTGAAGGTGGCCAATATTGGAGAATATTTAAACAGTCTCCCCCTGGGTCTGAACACAAAGATAGGACAAGAAGGTGTAGGGTTGAGCCAAGGGCAAAAACAACGTCTGCTCATAGCCCGTGCAGTTTATAAAAACCCGGAATACCTGTTTTTTGACGAAGCCACCAATGCCCTGGATGCCAATAACGAAAAAATTATCATGGAGCAGTTAAACCAATTTTTTCATGGCCGTACAGTAGTAATCGTAGCCCACCGGCTCAGCACGGTGAAAAATGCCGACCAGATAGTTGTTCTCGACAAAGGGCGCATCATCGAACAAGGCAATCATCAGGAACTCACGGCAATAAAAGGAGCCTATTATCAACTGGTGAAAAACCAGCTGGAGTTGGGCAACTAAAAAATAATGACACTATGGAAGAACCCAAAATCCCACAGCAGGAAGAGTTATACTACTCCGCCGATCCCACGCCCCTGAATGAAATACTGGGGGCGGCTCCCGGTTGGCTGTTGCGATCAGGTATTGGCATTGTTGCTTTTTTTGTTTTTGTTTTGCTAGGGGGCAGCATGCTATTTCAATACCCGGATATTATTGAGGCCCCCGTGGTGGTAATGGCCGATAATCCACCGGTAAACCTGGTTGCGGTAAGCAACGGAAAGATAGAGCGTATTTTCCGGCAGGAAGGGGAACATATTGAAAAAGGGGAATGGATTGCGGTTATTGAATCGCCCCTTCACATAGATGATGTGCTTTGGCTGCGACAAACTATTTTATCCGAATCGGCTACTTTTTCTGGTAAGATTTCCTTTTTTTTCGGCAATCTTCGTCAAGATATTAATCTGGGGCCTATGCAAAACGCTTACAATGAATGGGTAAGGTCGCTTCATGACAAAGAGCAATTCGAAGCACTTAACTTCCACCCCCAAAGGATAGCCCACCTACAAACACAACTTGCAGAACGCCAGCAATTGGGGCAACAGATTCAGAAGCAACTGGAAACATTCAGGCAAATTTACCACCTTTCTTATCAAAACTACAAACGAGATTCGTCACTTGTAGCACAGCAATTTATTTCACCTCTGGATTTTGAGCGCACCCAATCGGAATATCTTTCCCGTCGCATTACCCTTGAAGACTACCAAAGCCAACTCATCAATCTTGAAGTACAAAAAAACGATATCCGTTCCGCACTGCTCGAAACCCAGATGGACTTTACCCAAAGACAATCGGAATACCGCATGCGGGTGCAAAGCAGCTTTGAGAACCTGAAAAGCCAGATGCTGCAATGGGAAAAGAGCTATGCCTTTGTAGCGCCGGTTAGCGGCGAGCTGGTCTTTGCCAGTGTTTGGAACCCCAACCAACAAGTTACTGCCGGTGACCAGGTATTTTCTGTCATACCGGCTGATTACGGGCAGTTTATTGCACGTGGCGGTATTCCCTTGCATGGTTCAGGAAAAGTAAAAACCGGCAACCGGGTAAACATTCGCCTTTCTAACTACCCATACCAGGAATTTGGTGTTTTGCAGGGGGAGATCATTCATGTAGCTTCCATTCCATCCATTGATCACTACCCGGTGCAGGTTCACTTAAATAATCAATTAGTAACCAGTTATGATATCAATTTGGGCCATCATGCAATGTTGGATGGCATTGCCCAAATCATAACCGAAGACATCAGCCTGTTTAACCGCATGATGAACCCGTTGAGGAGTTTGCGGAGGAATAGGTGATTGTTTATGATTTTTTTAATAAGCTTTATTAGTGTGGGCATCAACCAGTGTCATACCCACACAGATTGAAAAGTCAGGGTATGACTCAAAGTCATGCCCTGACTAATTTTATAGAAGCTAAATGGTATTCATTAAAAACCAATGCTCAGCGTAATTCCATTTCCGGTTAGCCCCAGGTTTGCGGTGGTTTCGGTAAAATTCATCCGATGGTTATACTGAATGCCAAATTTTACCAGGTCGAACAGGAACAGGAAAGCTCCCTGCAAAATGACTGATTGTCCGTATCCCTTGAGAATATCATGGCGTTTTTCATTTCTGCCTGCGGCATCTATCATCCAGGCACCTCCCGCCATGTAAAGAATGTCAAGCCCTGCATTGATAAGAAACAGGTTTTCTGACCGGATATGCTTTCGCATCATTTCATCTGCACTCAGAGCACTGATATCAGTACCCGCCATATCGAAGAGAGCATAAATGGCAATACCGGCATTTACAACATTCCAGGCGGCATTCATCTGATGAAAATATTTTTTCTCACCATCATACCTTATCCAGCCATAAGTGCCTGTTGCCATATTAGCCAGTGCCCAGCCACCCAGGAAATACATCCCTGATTTATTTATGTCGAGACTTCGGGTATAAAACTCCTCGTGGGTTTGTGCCTGTAAAAATGTCAAACTGAATAATGAGAACAGAAGAAAAAATATAATTTTTTGCATGATTGATATTTTAGAATAAATGACCTGTCATAAAA